>JBEIPH010000017.1:0-9611 GCA_040377115.1 Micavibrio sp.
ACCGGGGCAGTTCGGGCCGATCAGACGGGTTTTGCTGCCCGCCAGCTTGCGCTTGACCTTCACCATATCAAGAACGGGAATGCCCTCGGTGATGCAAACGACCAGATCAAGCTCTGCGTCAATCGCCTCAAGGATTGCATCGGCCGCAAAGGGAGGCGGCACGTAAATCACAGAAGCATTAGCGCCCGTGTCATTCACCGCTTCTTTCACGGTATTGAAAACCGGCAGATCAAGGTGCTTGGTACCGCCCTTGCCCGGCGTTACACCGCCAACCATTTTGGTGCCATAGGCAACAGCCTGTTCAGAGTGAAAGGTACCTTGCGCACCCGTAAAACCCTGACAGATAACTTTGGTATCTTTGTTGATCAATACAGCCATGATGACTTACGCAGCCTCCGCTTTGACAGCGCCCACAACCTTTTGCGCCGCATCGGCGAGGTTGTCAGCAGCAATGATGTTGAGCCCTGATTCACGCAGGAGTTTTTTACCTTTATCCACGTTGGTGCCTTCCAGACGCACAACCAGTGGCATGGTCAGCCCCAGTTCGCGCGCGGCTGTAATCACACCTTCGGCAATCACATCACAACGCATGATGCCACCAAAGATATTCACCAAAATGCCTTCGACATTGGGATCAGACAGGATGATGCGGAAAGCTTCAGCCACACGCTCCTTGGTGGCACCACCACCAACATCAAGGAAGTTGGCGGGGTCGCCACCATACAGCTTGATGATGTCCATGGTCGCCATCGCTAGACCCGCACCGTTGACCATGCAACCGATGTTGCCAGTCAGCTTGACGTAGTTCAGCTCGTGGTCCTTGGCGCGTTTTTCGGCGGGATCTTCCTCGGCCACGTCGCGCAGGGCTTCGACTTCTTTTTGACGGAACATGGCGTTGTCATCAAAGTTCATCTTGGCATCAAGGGGGATGATGTCACCCGCTTTGGTCACCACCAGTGGGTTGATTTCAACAATGGAGGCATCAAGCGCAAGGAAAGCTTTGTAGAGGCTGTCGATCAAAGCCACGCATTTGTTGATCTGCTTGCCTTCAAGCCCAAGGCCAAAGGCAATCTCGCGGCCCTGAAAACCTTGAAACCCGATCGCTGGGTCAACAACAACCTTGAGGATTTTTTCAGGGTGCTTTTCAGCAACCTCCTCAATATCCATGCCACCCTCGGTCGAGGCCATGATGGTCACGCAAGAGGTTACGCGATCAATCAACAGGCCCAGATACAATTCGCGGCCAATGTCACAGCCTTCTTCAATGTAAAGACGGCGCACTTCCTGACCTTGCGGACCGGTCTGGTGCGTGACCAGCTGCATGCCCAGAATTTTTTGCGCGGATGCTTTGACATCGTCAATTGATTTAACAACCTTCACACCGCCACCCTTGCCGCGACCACCGGCGTGGATCTGTGCCTTTACGACATAGACGGGGCCGGGCAGTTTTTTGGCAACTTCGACGGCTTCTTCAGCCGTATAGGCAACGCCACCCAGCGGCACGGGGATACCGCGCGCTTTCAAAAGTTCTTTGGCTTGATACTCATGGATATTCATTTTTGGCTTCCTTAAAAACTTTTACGCAGCTGGCTTGAGGTTTTTGGCAACATCAACCAGCGTTTTGACAGCACCTACTGACTTTTCAAACATGGCTTTTTCTTCTGCGTTCAGCTGCACTTCGATAATGCGCTCAACACCCTTGGCGCCAATGATCACAGGCACACCAATGTAAAGACCCTTCACGCCGTACTGGCCATCAAGATAGGCCGCACAGGGGAGAACACGCTTTTTGTCGAGCAGATAGCTTTCCGCCATCGCTATCGCCGAAGAAGCCGGCGCATAGAAGGCCGATCCAGTTTTGAGCAGGGCAACAATCTCAGCCCCGCCATCACGCGTGCGCTGTACGATTTTGTCGAGCTTGTCTTGCGTGGTCCAGCCCATCTTGACCACATCTGGCAGTGGAATACCGGCCACTGTTGAATAGCGCACCAGCGGCACCATGGTGTCACCATGGCCGCCCAGAACAAACGCCGTAACGTCCTCAACGGATACTTTGAATTCGTCAGCAAGGAAGTGGCGGAAACGCGCGCTGTCAAGAACACCCGCCATGCCCACAACCTTTTCAGGTTTAAAGCCGGTAACTTCCTGCATGATGCCAACCATGACATCCAGCGGGTTGGTGATGACGATAACGAAAGAATTCGGTGCGTGTTTTTTGATGTTCTCGCCAACCGACTTGATAACGCCGGTGTTGATGCCGATCAGGTCATCGCGGCTCATACCTGGTTTGCGTGGCACACCCGCTGTGACAATCACAACATCTGCACCGGCAATCGCCGCGTAATCGTTGGCACCCGAATAAACGGCGTCAAAACCATCTACAGGTGCTGCTTGCGCGATATCCAGCGCCTTGCCCTGTGGCACGCCTTCGGCGATATCAACCAGAACAATGTCACCCAGTTGCTTGAGACCCGCCAGCAGCGCCAAGGTGCCGCCGATCTGGCCTGCGCCAACCAATGCGATTTTTTTGCGTGACATGAACTGTACTCCTTTTGAATTTACGAAATGTTTGAGCGCCAAAAACGCTCAGGTCGTTGAGTCGTCGTGCACAAGCTAGCACAAAAAGAATGAATAAAAAGCTGCACTCGGATTTGCTGTCCCGATTTTTTTGCGCTGCAGTTAAATATCCGCACATCTTACATAACGATAATGAGTTTTGTCATATCGTTTAGAAATAAAATTCACGTTATATGGGATTGATAGGCAACTTTCACGATTGACCGCACCCCTTTAGGACAATAAAATTTCCTAGCTTTGATTTGACGATCTTATAGGTCGATGCTGATTGCACAGGGGAACAACAATCATGACGTCTAAGCCAAGCTCAAATAAAAAGAACGCTCTCAGCTCTGCTTTTCGCAAAGCAACGCTTGGCACCATGGCGGGGGTTACCGTCCTGACCGCAACGGTTGGTGCGGCCAGTGCGCATACAAATTCAGGCGCGTTTTACGCTCAGGAAGGCATGATCCTGCACAGCCGTCAGGACCCAGCTCTTCAGGGAACCAGCAAGATGCGCTGCGTTGGCCTTAACGATCCCTCTTTTGATGAAAACGTGCGTCGCAACGCGGAAAGAGCGCAGGGTTATTTCAATACCATGAATGCGCATATGCCCATTACCGGTGCTTCGGTTCTGGCAGCGCTGCGCGATCCCTACTACAACATGCGGATTTGCTTTAACAAACAATACCCAACAAGCTCTGGCGTACACGCGGCCTATATCCCATCACGCCAACAGCTGATCGTGCCCGAGCGCAGCATCAGGTTTAACGCGGTTGCACACGAAGTATTCCATGCGCGCCAGCACATTCGTGGCGGCTTTTACGGCTTCTTTGCTTCAAACCCCTATCGCGCCGAAGACCGCGCCATGGCGCTTTTGCTGGCCGAGGCAAGCGCTGTTGCCTATTCGATGGCTGCCAAAAAAGAATTGCAGCTGAACAACCCGGCACTGGCGCGTGAGTACAGCCGTGGTGATGATTTGGACTACGGCATGTGGGACACGTTTGACCGCACCTTTAATTCCGTTTACCGCGCCAATGCCAACCAGCCAGAAGATACCCGCCGTCGCATGGCGCTTCAGGAAGCTGGCCAAACAGTTGTTCGCGCCCTGCTTGATGGCAGATCATCTGTGTGGGTAGATAGTTATAGAGACGCCGCGCAAAACGCGCTCAGGCTCAGCAACGCCAGAACACCACAAGATCCAAATAGCGTTGCTTACCAAAGCGTCCGCAGCAGCAATTTCTATCGCATGGGCGAAATCACCGATGGCGTTAATGTCGTGCCATCAGAATATTGGGCAATGAATAATGCCGCAGCCACCGCACGCACCTTCAGGGCCATGGGCCTCGACAGCAACCGCCGCGACGCGCCGCAGATAACCACCCGTATTCGATTTGGCGGCCAATAAGCCCAATAAGCAATAAAATTACAAAAACACCCCCATTTTGGGGGTGTTTTTTATTGACCAAGCGCATGCTCTGTAAAATAATTGCGCAACACAGAAAAAAACGACGAATCAAACAAGCAACCGAAAGGTCATCGCCATGCCCGCACTCAGCCGCGCGTTTAAATCCATCCGCAAAGAAAGCCTCGCAGGTTTGGCCGCCATCGGTCTTGTTATCCCGTCAGCCGCCCACGCAGCACCAGCGGCAACACCCCGCGCGACAACGGCACCCGCCACAGCACCCGCTGCTGCCAGCGAAAGCGTCACTATCCTGCGCCCCGCTGCCGGAAACTGCGCACCTGTTGCCTCAACAATACTGACGCTGATGCCCAGCATGCTCGACACGCTGACAACCATGAACACACTTGAAATGTCTGGCAAAGCACTAACCCAGTTTATTGCCAATCCTGCAAACGGATTTGAAATTTGCGCCGTGCCCGGTGCCAACGTCAGCAACGGTATTGCCTATGAACCAACGCAGCGCCGCATTGGTTTTGGCGTCTACAGAAACGATGACGCAACAGCCCCAAACAATATTGACCGCATGGGCCACAACATGCGCACCCTGTTTACGGCCTATCAACAAGCGCAGGTATCGCAAGCCGCCCTGACAAGCCTGACAGCCGAAGATGCCGCCTTTGCCGTGGCGCTTGCCAACGCCAGTGCCAATGCCTATCAGCTGATGGCGATGAAGGAATACAGCCTTGCAGAACCTGGCACGTATAACTTCTTCAAGCATACCAGCCCCGAGGTTAAAGCCCGCAGCGATGCCTTTGACACTATTTTTGATGCGGCCATGAAGGAAAGCGAAAAATCACGCAAGCCACTCGTTCAGCGCCAGCGTGAAGCCCTGCTGCTGACCGCGCGCACAATGGTCGCCCTGCAAGTTATCGGGCAAGATCCCTATGCGGTGGCGGCTGTCGGGTCAACGGTACAATCCGTTATCATTGGCATGCAAAACAACGGTGCTGACCGCAACGCGCCAGGTTATGCCCAACACCGCCAGAATGTATACGAGCAGCTGAGCGGCAAAGGTCTTGGCTTTGATCTTTCTACACTGATCAATGATCCAAACCTGATGGATGCTCTGCCAGAAGCGATGCGCGCCATTTACGGCGTGCAGACGGTTCAGGTACCTGCACCTGCCGTTGGCGGCTTCAAGGCGCCCAAGCGCTAAAGATTGCTTTTGGGTGGAATAACGCCAAAAAATTCCAGCTGCCAGCGGATCTCTTCATCGCTCATCGGATAATCCGTGCCGCCGCGCGCATAAATCAATTCGCGCGGCTGCAGCTTGGCCACAGTTTTTTGCAACTCGACGCACAACCGCATGGGTACGCGCGCCGCAAAACAGGCGGCAATCACCGGCTTGGCCGTGCCTGCTGTCATCATCTTGCGTATAATCGCTGGATGGATATTGGCGCGCTGGCCCATTGCCGCGTAAAAGAAATCCCAATCCTGCCAGATGGCAGCATCGTGCAAAACATCGGGTGTTAAGGCATCACCCGCCACATAACGCGCCAGCTTTTCTTCGGTCGTTTCTTTATGGCCCTTGGCGGGTGCAGGTTGATAAGACATGCGGCGTTTTACGATGTCGGCCACTTGCTGGCGCATGGTCGCGTCAAAGTCGCTGCGTTTTTCAAGCACCGACAACACAGCTTCTTCGACCACACCGGCAAGTTGGCGCGCAAGGTCAACGGAAAGCTCAGGGCGCATCGCAACCGCGTGATGCCATTCAGGATAATCGCGCGCCTTATCAATAATTTTTTGCAGGGTACGACCAGACAGTGACGCACCCTTGTTGTTGAGCAGCACATTGGTGGCGGCCAGATCGCCTGTTTCAAACACAGCTTCGGACACGCCGTCGCTTAAAATAGGCCGGCCTGCAATGGCAGAAATCACCCAAGGCTCGGGGTGGTGGCTGAGGATATCAAGCAAATCATCATCCGCCAGCGCCACGCAAAAACGCAAAATAGGTTCGGATACCGCACGCTCAACATCGCGGGCCAGACGTGCGGCCACTTCTGCTGGCGCCTTGGCGTGATCTTTGATTGCCGAGGTCAGGGCCTGACGGATACGGATCACCTCGTCTTGCGCCAGCACGCCAAGTGCTTGCACCGTATAGGCGTATAGCTGGCTGTGCTGGTCTTCGGATAAACTTGGTAGCAGTTCGATCAATCGCGCAGCCAGCGCAAAGCGCACATCGATATCGCGGTCATTTGCCAACAGGGCCGATGCCTGAACGGGCGTTGCCTTGTTAACCGCCACCGCCTTGCGAATAGCCGCATCATCACTGCGGGCAAGATAATATAAAATTTCGGGGTCGGTATCACTGCCACTGGCAAGGTCTTGGAGGTCTTGCGGGTTGCCGCGTTTTAACCGCTCGCGCTGCTCAGTATGGCTGCGCTTTTGCGCCGCTGATTTGCCGCCACCAAGAATTTTACCAAGCCAGCCAATCACGCCACACCCCCACCGTTTTTAGAGATATAGTCCGCCGACTGCATTTCTGCCAGACGGCTGGCCGTGCGGGCAAAAACACCCGCCAGCTCTTCGCCATGATAAAGCCTGTCGGCAGGGGCTACCGCCGATAAGGCCACCAGACAGCCTGCATCATAAAGCGTATCAATCAAATTAACAAACCGCAGTGCTTCGTTACGCACAGCGTCGCCCATCACAGGCACATCGCGCACCACCACCAGCTGATAGGCCGCAGCGAGTGCCAGATAATCCGCCGCCGCTGCGTTGATGCGGCAAATTTCATCAAAATGGAAAGCCGCCGCATGCCGCAAAGCCCGCGGGATCGCCAGCTTGCGACCCTTGAGGGGTAATTCGACCGGCTGGGGTTCTTCGCCATCAGACTGGCTCATGAAAATAGCCTCAACGCTTTGAGCGGCATCTTCATCATGCGGCCAGAAAAACATTTTGCGGCCCATCAATCGCGCCAGACGATAATCACGCGTTCCATCAAAAGAAACCACCTGCAGCCGTTCTTTAAGCAAAGTAATAAAAGGCAGGAAACGGTCACGTTGCAATCCGTCACGGTATAAATCATCCGGTGCAATATTGCCGGTGATCACCACATTCACACCGCGTTCAAACAGCGCCGTAAACAAACGGCCAAGGATCATGGCGTCGGCCACGTCACGCACCTGAAATTCATCAAAACACAACAGACGCGCATCGGCCGCGATCATATCGGCCACACGCAACAAGGCGTCATCAATGGCGTGCCCCGCCCCGCGCGACTGTCGCAGGGCATGCAGCCTGTCATGCACATCAAGCATGAAGGCATGAAAGTGCAGACGTTTTTTGGCCGCCGTAGGGGCATGGGCAAAAAACAGATCCATCAGCATCGACTTGCCGCGCCCAACCCCACCCCACAGGTAAAAGCCACCCGCCTTGGGCGGATCAGGCTGACGCCGCCAAAAGGCGCGGCGTTTGGCAGGCTTGGCGACAGCCAACTGGTCAATAAAGGTGGCCAGATGATCGATCACCTGTGCTTGTTTGGGGTCTGGCTGCAGGCGGCCATCAGCCAGCTTTGCGCGGTATTCCCCGCGCAGTCTATCTGAGGCTTTTTCCTGATTGGCAGATGCCGTCTTCATGCTTCTTTTGTAGCCTTAAAAACCAAGCTAGACTAGTACGCATGAATTTGCGTTTAGGAAAATTCACCATTGCCGAAACCGCCTTGCTGGCCGCCAACCTGCTGCCGCTGGCGGGGGTGGCCTTTTGGGGCTGGGATGGCGGGCAGCTGTTTTTCCTCTTCTGGCTGGAAAACGTCATCATCGGATTTATCAATGTCCTGCGCATGACCGTTTATTGTATCGCCGAGCGTGCTTATGCCGGCGTTATCCTGATTGCCTTTTTTATTGTGCATTACGGCATGTTCACGGCCGTGCATGGCGTTTTTACCATGATGTTTGTCAGTGGGCGTGTCGGCAAGGGCGGGGAAATGCCCGCACCAGATGTCGGCCCGTCGCCCGAGGAAGTTTTGCTGCAAACCATCAGCGACCCCGGCATCATGATTGCTGCCGCCGCCCTGTTTGCCAGCCATTTTGTATCCTTTATCATCAATTTCCTGATACGCGGTGAAATCAAAACCGTTTCGGTGCAACAGCTGATGTTTGCGCCCTATGGTCGCGTGGTGGCGTTGCATATCTCGCTGCTGATAGGGTTTTTTATTCTGCTGGCAACGGGCGCGGCGCTGGGCGGGCTGGTCTTATTGATAATCTTCAAGGTTTTTATCGATTTAGCCGCCCACAGGGGCGAACGCTCCCGTCTTGGCAAAACACCTGCCGATAAGATAGAATAAACCACCAACAAGGAGGCATCACCATGTGCAAGAAAAAATGCTGCGGCGGCTGCAAAAAAGACTTTGATAAATCAGCCAAGCCAACGGAAGTAAAAAAAGACGCGCCAGCAAAACCAGAAGCCCCCAAGGGCGGTTGCTGCGCACCAAAACAGAAATAAGAATTAATACGATTTAAAAAACAGCCCCTTCATCGGGGCTGTTTTTTTAATGCCTTAAAACTGGTCGTTGGCAATTTGCACGGCGGCGGCGTGACCACCCATGATGGAATGGCTAAGACCAAAGACCTGCGGCAAAATGGCCTCGGCATAATAGCGCGCTGTCATCAGCTTGGCATTGAGGAATGACGCATCGCTGCCACCCGCATAAAGCGACTGGTGCGCTGCCAAGGCCTGACGCGCCATCATATAGCCACCCGCCACCAGCGAGAATTGCCGCTGATAGGGCTGCGCAGACGCTGCCATTTTATCGGTGTTTGATTTGGCATTGGCCAGCATCCAGCCCGTGGTTTCCTCCAGCGCATCAAGGGCGCGGGTCATCACGATTGCAACGGCATCCAGATCATCACTTGGCTTGCCTGCAAAGCCTTTAACAAAGTCGCGCATCTCGGCCATAAAGGCGCGTGCGCTGACACCGCCATCACGCAAAACCTTGCGGAACACCAGATCGTTTGACTGGATACCGTTGGTACCCTCGTAAATAGGCAGAATGCGTGCGTCGCGATAAAACTGTGCGGCACCCGTTTCCTCGATAAAGCCCATCCCGCCATGAATTTGAATACCGGTTGATGCATTTTCAACCGCCATATCCGTGCACCACGCCTTAACCAGAGGTGTCAGAATATCAACACGCTGGGCAGCAGCAGCTTTTGCCGCGTCGTCTGTGCCTGCACGCATACGGTCAATCTGCCCGCCTGCGTAATATGCCAGGGCGCGGGCAGCTTCTGCTGTGGCCTTCATCGTCATCAGCATACGGCGCACATCGGCGTGTTCGATAATCGCCACACGCTTGCCGGATTTGTCACCAATTTTTGTCGATTGCACGCGGTCTTTGGCATAGGCAAGAGCATGCTGATAAGCTGCCTCGCAAATCGCCACGCCCTGAAGACCAACACCTATACGGGCGTTGTTCATCATGGTGAACATGTTCTTCAGTCCCTCGCCCGGTTTGCCGACCAGATAGGCCACGGCACCAGTTTTTTCGCCATACTGCATGACACAGGTGGGCGAGGCATGAATGCCAAGCTTATGTTCGAGCGACACGGGACCAACATCATTGCGCGCCCCAATGCTGCCATCGGCATTCAGG
>JBEIPH010000143.1:0-4269 GCA_040377115.1 Micavibrio sp.
GAACCCGAGCAGATAATCATCACACGGCTTTCCTGCGTGCCCAAATAGCGAATAGTCAGGACAGAACAGGAATATAAAAACGCACTGCCCAGCGCCATAAACGACCACACGCTAAAAATATCGCTGCCTGGCCTCAAGATATAGGCGATCACACAAAACCCGAAAAAGATCACCACCATGCGGCGTGGTTCGATTTTTTCCCCCATAAATATCGCCGACAATATCGCCACCCAAAAAGGCGAGGTAAAGACCAGCGTGTAAAATGTTGTCAGGGTAATGTGCGGCAGGGCGATAATATTGGCCACCGTTGTACAGGTTGCAAATATTGATCTGATAAACACCCATTTGGGGTTTTTAACCTTGAACGCCGCCCTGCCCTGTGTGAATGCGCCGTAAAGGACCATGATGGCGATGATCATCATGCCATTGACGACCATGATCTGCTCCCAGCCAAACTTTTGCGCCAGAACCTTGATGCCTGCATCGCCAATATTAAAGGCAGCATAAGCCGTGCAGGTCATGACAATGGCAAGGATGGTGCGCCGCTTGTGTTCAACAACAGCGGAGACAGCGTCAGAAGTAGCAGCAGTGGTCATAGGAGATTATCTTTTTCTTTTCGAGTTCTTTTTGGTTTTGGTTTTCTTGGGGCCAATACCCATTTCAGCCAGATTGTCTGGACCAAAGGCAGCAGGCAGCAAATCGTCAATTGAATGGATCAATCCTGTACGCCCATCATGCCAAAGCGAATAAATCATCGTGTTGTCATCGGAAAATTCGCGAATACGCTGGCGGCAGCGACCACAGGGGGTGCACAGATGTTCGCCTTTGGGGCCGATCACAACCATTGAACGTATCACGCGCCCGCCATCCGCGGCCATGGCGGCAATTGCCCCGGCTTCGGCACAGGTGCCATCAAAATTGGCAATCTCGCAATTGGCCCCCACATAAAAACGGCCCTTGTCCGTCACCAGCGCAACGCCAACGGGATGATCTGAATAAGGCGCATAGGCGTTATCACGGGCCTTGCGTGCCATTTGGACCATCTTTTTCATTTTTTGCGGCGACAATCCCGTCATGGCGCAATCCTTTTCAAAACAAGCTCGTCTGGAACCATCACGCCATCAAGCGTAACAGCTGCTAATAACTTTTCCTGCATCGCATCCGCCTGTGCGTCATCGCGGGCATGGATACGGCACAGCGGCTGAACACCAGCGCCGATATCGCTTCCCAACGCTGCGAAATCTGTCAGGCCGACGCTGAAATCAATTTTGTCTGACGGCATGCGGCGCCCCCCGCCCATTTCAACAATCGCCATGCCAATTGCAAAAACATCAACCGCCGACAGCTTGCCTTTATGCTTGGGCATCACATCGCGCACAACTTTCGCCTGCGCTGTGTGACGATCAGGATGCTCAAGGATATCGCCAGGGCCGCCAAGGGCCACCACCATGCGGGCGAAATACTCAGCCGCCTTGCCGTTATCAAGAACGGCCTGCAATTTCTTGCGCGCGTCAGCAACATCAGACGCCAGCTTGCCAATCACCAGCAATTCAGCGCACAGCGCCAATGTAACTTTCAGCAGCCGCGCCTCGCGACGCTTGCCGGTCAGGAATTCAACGGCCTCGACCACTTCAACCGCGTTACCAGCGCTGTGGCCCAGCACGGTGTTCATGTCTGTCATCAGGGCAACCGTTGGCAGACCTGCACCTGTTGCCACGGTGGCAATGGTACGGGCAAGTTCTTCGGATTTATCGCGCTCGCGCATAAAAGCGCCCGAGCCGAACTTCACATCCATGACCAAGCCTTGCAATCCGGCGGCCAGTTTTTTGGACAGGATCGAGGCTGTGATCAGATCAAGCGATTCAACTGTCGACGTCACATCGCGCACGGCGTACATAAACCGATCCGCCGGTGCAAGGTCAGGCGTGGCACCAATAATCGCACAGCCAACCTCGCGCACCACCTTGCGGAATATTTCACGCGAGGGTTGCGACACATATCCGGCAATCGCATCCATTTTATCAAGCGTGCCGCCGGTATGACCAAGACCACGACCGGAGATCATTGGCACATAGGCACCACAAGCCGCCAGCATCGGCGCCAGCATTAAGCTGACCTTATCGCCAACACCACCTGTTGAATGTTTATCAAGAACGGGGCCACCAAGGTTATCGGGCGACCAGTCAAGCACTGTGCCGGAATGTGCCATGGCGCGGGTCAGGGCCACACGCTCGCTGGAATCCATTTTTTGCAACAGCGTGGCCATGCAAAATGCACCAACCTGCCCTTCGCTGACGTTGCCCGCAGCCACGCCCTTGATGAAAAAAGCAATTTCATCATCAGACAGTCTCTGGCCGTCTCTCTTTTTACGGATAACATCCTGCGGCAACATGGTGTGTAAAATTCCACGGCGAAATTAGTTGGTTTCGGGGCGCAATCGCCTATAATTCAAGGCGCGCCAACCCCGCTTTGTGACAGATCATAAGGCAGCTTGTTGAGCCAATACCAGCAATTTCGCCGTCAGGAATAGGACAATGAGCAGCTTCAGCTATCAAAAATTCAGCACCTCCCTTAGCGAGTTCTTTAAAACCTCGGCTGCAGGCGGTGTTGTACTGGTTGTTATCTCTGCGATTGCAATTCTTATGGCAAATAGCCCGATGGCGGGGCTTTACGACTCCTTTCTGCATACAAAAATCAGCGTGATGATTGGCGACACTGGTCTGTCAAAGTCGGTCCACCACTGGATCAACGATGGCCTGATGGCGATCTTTTTCTTTCTGGTCGGTATGGAGATCAAGCACGAGTTATTGCACGGCCAGCTTTCAAGCCGCGCGCGCGCCATGTTGCCTGCCTTGGCTGCCCTTGGCGGCATGGCCGTACCCGCACTGATCTTTTATGCGATTGTCAGCAACGGTCACCCCGAGCTGCTGCATGGCTGGGCCATTCCCAGTGCCACTGACATTGCCTTTGCGCTTGGCATTCTTGCTTTGCTGGGCGACCGCGTGCCCGCCTCGCTTAAAGTTTTGCTGATGGCGATTGCCGTGCTTGATGATCTTGGCGCGGTTGTGATCATCGCGCTGTTTTACACCTCTGATCTTTCAGCGAATGCGTTGTTTGTTTCTTTTCTGATTATCACTGCATTATTTGCTGTCAACCGAATGAGCGTTAAACGCGGCGCGGTGTATGTTGTACTTGGTATCTGCCTGTGGCTGGCGGTTTTGAAATCTGGCGTGCACGCCACGTTGGCTGGCGTTATTACCGCGATGTTTATTCCGCTCACGCAGGATGGCGTTGATGGCGATGAAAAGAATGACCGCACCATGCTCGAAGACATGGTGCACGCCCTGCACCCTTGGGTGGCCTTTTTGATCATGCCTATTTTTGCCTTTGCCAATGCCGGTGTCAGCCTTGAGGGCCTGACGCTGCAAAATCTGCTTGATCCTGTGCCACTGGCGATTGCTGCCGGCCTTTTTATTGGCAAGCAGGTGGGCATTTTCGGCACGGTCTGGCTGGCGGTAAAAACGGGTATCTCTGCACTGCCCATCAATGCCAACTGGAAACATATCTATGGGGTTGCCCTGCTCTGCGGTATCGGCTTCACCATGAGCCTTTTTATCGGCACGCTGGCTTATAACGACCCACTTCTCAACAACGAGGTGCGTCTGGGCGTGTTGACAGGATCAACGCTTTCGGCAATCACCGGATATATTTTGCTGCGCTATTTCACGACAAAAACAGGGGATTAAAAAATGACCGCCACCAAAACACCCATCACAGTCGCCTATGGCGATGGCATCGGCCCTGAAATCATGGACGCAACGCTTGACGTCCTGCGCGAAGCCGGCGCACAGCTGGAAATCGAAGAAATAGAAATCGGCGAGGCTGTTTACAAGCGCGGCGTGACCTCGGGTATCGAAGAAAAATCATGGGAAAGCCTGAACCGCACCAAATGCTTCCTAAAAGCCCCCATCACCACCCCACAAGGTGGCGGGTTTAAAAGCCTCAACGTCACCGTGCGTAAATCCATGGGCCTGTTTGCCAACATTCGCCCCTGCGTGTCCTATCACCCCTTCGTGCGCACAAGCCAACCCATCATGGACATGGTAATTGTGCGCGAGAACGAGGAAGATTTATACGCCGGTATCGAACACCAGCAGACCGAACACGTCACCCAGTGCCTGAAGCTGATTTCAGCCACAGGTTCTGAACGCATCGCCCGTTACGCATTTGAATATGCCCGCGCCAACGGCCGCAAAAAAGTTACCTGCA
>JBEIPH010000074.1:0-5637 GCA_040377115.1 Micavibrio sp.
GAATTTCCAGCAGCTTGGGGTCGGCGTGTTTCGCGGTCATTTTATTTCTTTCTTGTTAATGGCAGCGACTGGGCGGGCCCATGTCGTCATTGGCGCTCATCTGGCTGTCTTCCATCACAGCACTTTCCAAAAAGGCGCGCAGCACTTTCATGCGGTCGGCCAGCGTGGCGGCTTCCAGCAGCATTTGTTTTTCATCGGCACTAAAGGGGCAGATCATCGTCAGAGTAGACACCAGACGATCACAGCCGATATTGCGCATGCTTTCCCATTGATCGCAGCTCATATCCATATTGGCAAGATAGGGTTTGAGGGTTTTAAGCATCGCCTCCCGGCAAACTTCGTTTTCTTCGGGTGGGGAAAGATCGTTTTTATAGGGTTCCCACGCGGGGCGCACCACGCGGAAGCCACCGGCATCAAGCACTTCTTCGCTCTCGATGTCAAAACGGCAGATGCCGCGCAGTAAAATCAAATACCGACCGTCTTCGGTTTCCTCAAAGGCGGTGATGCGGCCAACGCAACCAGTGCGAAAAAGGTCACTGCCGTTACCACCGGCTTTTGGCTGGATCATGCCGATCAGGCGGTTGGTTTTCATGGCGTGATCAACCATGGCCAGATAGCGCGGCTCGAAAATATTCAACGGCAGCTGGATGCCCGGCAACAACACAACACGCGACAGCGGGAACACCGGCAAGGTTGCGGGCAGTTCGGCAATGTTTGTGATGTCGTCTTTCATGCAAATAACACCGAGGACATTTTGCGGCGCGCCACGCGGGTTAACGGGTGTGTTGGCCCCAGCGCGTCAATGAAAGAAAGCAGCGATTTTTGTGCCTGACCATCTTGCCAGTCGCGGTGCTTTTTAAGCATGACAGCCAGTGTTTCAATACCGTCCTCGAGGTCAAAAGACGCCAGTTGTTTTTCGGCGGTGGCAAATTGTTTGGCAGCCTCGCTGCCCGTCACGGCCGTGGTGGCGGCCACGCGCTGGCGCAGATCGCGCAAATATACCAATCCTGTCAGGGCGGGGTCTGCCAATTGTTCGGGGGTGAGGTCTTCGAGCAGGGCATCAAAAGCCTCGCTGTCCTTTTGCGCCACAAAGCACCAGCCGATACCGGCCAGTGACGCTATGCGATCAGGGGCGATATCAAATGCCGTGCTATAAGATGCCAAAGCGTCAGTGATATTGTCTGCTGCCAGATGGTCGTGGCCCTGTTGCATCAGCTTGGCCAGCGCTTCTTCGTCAACGCCGCCTTCGGACGCTGGGGCGGCGGTACCTGCCAGTTTGACCAGCTTGGCGATAAAGTTTTTCAATTCGCTTTCAGGTTTAAGGCCGACAAAACCATCCACGGGCTGTCCCTGGAAAAAGGCATAGACCATTGGCACGGATTGCACGCGCAAGGCTTGCGCCAGATCGGGGGCATCATCGATATTGACGCGCACCATATCAACGGCACCGTTGGCCGCAGCCAGCGCACCTTCAAGCAAAGGTTTGAGTTGTTTGCACGGGCCGCACCATGGCGCCCAGAATTGCACGATCACCGGTTTTGTTAGCGAGGCTGTCAGCACAGCGGCTTCAAAATTTGTGGCGGTTACATCGGCGAAAGCGCTATCGGGAGCTTTTTTTGTCGCCAGCGCGCCAAGGTCGAGCAAAGTCATGACATTCACCTGTTAAAATCACTATGTCCTGACATAGCATTTATTTGTTTAAAATCAATGAGCGCGGTTGTTGCGGCGCAGCAGGTTTTTGATCCAATGAATACAAACAAGTGTATGATTTTAAATAGCTTATTTGATCTTAACAATGTTTTTAAGGCTCTCTTCACCATCTGGGCGTACACTTATAAGTGGCTGCACAGGGGAGAATCGATCTTTGCAGCGACAGGGGAATTTTTAAAGCCATGCAACTGATGCCCGCAGATGTGCGCACGCGACTGACCGCCGATTTTGGTGGCACGGTTGTATTTCAGCCCATCCATCTGACAGTGGGTGCTGATGCGCGTGCGGTTGCGCAATTGCTGCCCGCCGCCCAGTTGCTGCGCGGCTGTCTGGTGCAACCAGAACCACACGCGGTTGGCGATGCGCACGGATCGCGCCACGAACTGCACAGTTTTCTTCATCACACCGCTGATGCGCGGCAACGCCGGTAGGGCCCTGTCATGTCTATGGATCTGATCATCGCTGAAAACGGACATGTGATGATCGCCAGCAATAAACCCTTTAGCGCCCCTGTTGCCCGTGTAGATTTTGACGTGCAGGCCAGACAGCTGATGCTGGTTTATGAAGATGACGCACATGAACCCGATGTGCTGGGCCTGCCTGTGCATGACCGTCTGCTGCCAGCCCTGATGTCGGCCCCGCGCGTTTTATTGGTGGCTGTGCACAACAACGAGGTTACCGATGGCTTTGATGCGCCATTGACCTGCGTTGATTTTAATTAATTTGAATCTGTCGAAACAATCACGGGGATGCCGGCGCGCGCCAGTGCATCGGCACGTTCATTTTCAGGGTGGCCTGCGTGGCCTTTGACCCAATGCCATTTGATCTGATGTCTGGCAGTGGCGGCATTTAGCTGCTGCCAGAGGTCGATGTTCTTGACCTCTTTTTTATCAGCCGTGCGCCAGCCGTTTTTGAGCCATGCTTTCATGTGTGTGGTGATACCATCCATGACATAGCGGCTGTCGGTATAGACATTTACCTCGCACGGACGTTTGAGGACGTTGAGGCTTTCAATCACCGCTGTCAGTTCCATGCGGTTATTGGTGGTGGCCACTTCGCCGCCACAGATTTCTTTTTCTGTTTCACCAAAGCGCAAAACAGCACCCCAGCCACCCGGGCCCGGATTGCCGCTGCAAGCACCATCGGTGAAAATATCAACGTGTCTCATGCGGGTTTGAGCTGTTCGTGGTGATGGCGCAAGATGCGCACGTGTTCGATGGGGTCTTTGGCACGCACCAGCGCCCCATCAACGGGGTGCAGAAAATCATAAAGACGGGTGGCGACAATGCGCAAGGCCGCAGCCATGCCAAACAGGGGCAGGGCTTCTTCTTCGGCCGCACTTAACAGGCGTAAGCTGCGATAGTTGTTAAGAAGGGCTGCAGCGCGCGCGGCGTCAATCGTGCCCATGGGTGTAAAACACCAGGCATTGAGCGTGAGCATCAAGTCATAGGCAAAGGTTTCTGTGCAGGCGAAATAAAAATCAATCACGCCGCTTAGGTTGCCGTGTTCGTCAAAGAAAACATTGTCAGGAAACAAATCGGCATGGACCACGCCGCTTGGCAGGTTTTTGGGCAGGCGCTTTTTAACAAGCGCCAGTGCCTCTTGCAGTTCATCATAAAGACCGGCTTGCAGGGTGTCGGTCTTCTCTGGGCCGCAGGTGGAAATCAAAGCATCCCAGGCATCAACATCAAGGGTGTTGTGGCGGCGCTTTTTGATTTTGGCACCCGTTTTATGCATCACCGCCAGCGTATGGCCAAGGGCGGCGCAATGATCGGGGGAGGGTTGTTCTGGCCAGCGACCATTGAGGAATTGCGTGATGATGCTTGGCTTGCCATTCAGATTGGCGACCTCTTTGCCCTCCAGCGTTTTTTCAACGCGCGCGACGGGCAGGCCTTCACGGGAAAGTTCTTCCATGAAGTGCAGGTAAAAGGGCAGGGCTTTTTCATCCACGCGCTTTTCAAACAGCGTCAGGATAAAGGTGCCTTTGCTGGTGGTGATTTTGTAATTGGTGTTTTCAACGCCTTCGCTGATGCCGCTGTGCGCCTCAAGCGTGCCAAGGTCGTATTTGCCAAGATGCTGGGCGATTTGCTCGGCCGTTAAATGCGTGTAAACCGCCATCAGCCGCCAACCTCGCGCAGTTGATTAGGGATTTTAAAAATCACGCTTTCGGTGGCAACAGTGCGGCGCTCGATGGTGACGTCAAAGCGCGCCTGGGCGGCGGCGATCACTTCTTGCACCAGTTTTTCGGGGGCTGAGGCCCCTGCGGTTAAACCAAGACGCTTGAGTGTGCCAAGGCTGTCCCAGTTGATCTGGTCAGCCTGATCAATCAGTGTCGCGTGTTGGGCGCCATAGGCGCGCGCCACTTCAACCAGACGGTTTGAGTTAGATGAATTTTTTGATCCAATCACAATCACCGCATCACAGGTGGCGGCAATATCGCGCACGGCCAGCTGGCGGTTGGTGGTGGCATAACAGATGTCTTCTTTGCGCGGCTGTTCGATATGGGGAAACTTTGCCATCAGGGCGGCGACAATATCGGCCGTGTCATCAACCGACAGGGTTGTCTGTGTGGCATAGGCCAGCGGCGTATCATCAGAAAGCGCCAGTTTTTGCACATCTTCAACGCTTTCAACCAGTGTCACCGATCCTTGCGGCAGCTGGCCCATGGTGCCGACCACTTCGGGGTGACCGGTGTGGCCGATCAAAATCAGATGGCGGCCTTGCTTGTGGTGAAGTTCAACTTCGCGGTGCACCTTGCTGACCAGCGGGCAGGTGGCATCGATATAGGTGATGTTTATCGCCTTGGCATTTTCAGGCACGCTTTTGGGAACGCCGTGGGCCGAAAAAATAACGGGGCAGCCGCGGGCCAGATCATCTGGCGGGATATCGGTTAGCTCGCGCACAAACACGGCACCCTTGGCGCGCAGGTCATCAAGCACATGTTTGTTGTGCACGATTTCATGGCGGACATAGACGGGGGCGCCGTATTTGATGAGTGATTTTTCGACAATTTCAATGGCGCGATCAACCCCGGCGCAAAAACCGCGTGGTTCTGCCAGCAAGATGGTCAGCGGGGGTTTGGTGCTTGGGGCTGTTTGGGCGGTTTCCATTGTTTTTATATAGCGATTAAGGCCGCCAAGGTCGAGATAAAGCCGTCTTGAGTTGTTTGTCGGGCAGGACTATCTTGGGGCATGCTTTTGAAACGTCTTTTCATCCCTGTTGTTGCGGTTTTGTGGTTGGCTGGCTGTGCTGCCAGCGATCAGGATCCCGGTTATCGTTGTCCCACGGTCGGGTTTATCCCCGGTGGTGACCGCTTGCCTGTTTTCCAGAACATGGCAAACCCTGATCCTAAATCGATTGCCGTGCAGGCGGAGTTTTTGAACTTCAACTATGTCTGCCAACCCGTCCCGCGCAAAGGCGTGATGGAGGTCGATGTGACCCTGACCTTTATGGCGGACCGCATTGAGGGCGAGATGAAGGCCCTGAGCCTGCCGTACTTTGTGGCGGTGCTGGATGAAAATGAAAACATCGTCGAGCGCCAGCGTCACAGCGTTCGCCTGACCTTTGGTAAAAACGAGGTCAAGGCAAAAGACGAAGTGCCCGACACACGCGCGATGACCTATGTCGAACACACGGTTGCGGTTGCGGTGAATGATCCGACCAAGGCTGATCAGCATCGCGTTGTTTTCGGGTTCGAGCTGACGCCAGCACAGGTGCGGTTTAACCGTGGCGAAGACATCACGCCGCCACCGCCCGCACCGCTTACAGAAAAATCAAAAAGGAAGAAACAATCATGAGCGCTTTTGACACAACACGCTTTTGGCAGGCTGAATGGGCGGCCCATCACCAGACCGCGCAGGATACAGAAAAGCAGTTGTTGTCTGCTTTTGACGCCATGCTAGCGGCTTGCCTGAAAAGCCTGAAGGC
>JBEIPH010000212.1:0-3238 GCA_040377115.1 Micavibrio sp.
GCCCACGCGCGTTTATACCACCATGGAACAAACGGGTTTATACAAATTTTCTCGAGTGGACGGATTGGTTCATGAAGGGCGCCGTGCATATCAACGATCTGGTTGAAGCCACACTGCTTTCTATTGATCACCGCCCATCAGTTGCCGCGCCAACCTATATAATCGATGGCGCCTATGACTATGACGCAACAGAGATCGCCAGATGGGACAGCCAAGGCGCAGGATCTACTTTTGCTGCGCGCTATCAAAACCATATCGACGTTGCGCAACAATACGGCCTTAAGACGCATATCATGCCGCGCATACTTGCTATTGCGCCTGACCAGCGTCTGCCCGGATATGCCCCCGCCTACAGCCTGCTCTCTCTGCTAGAAGATCTAAAGCAATACGGGATGGAAGGTCCGCCCGAGCCAAAATTATAATTTAACCAACCCCATCAAGCCCGGATAAGGATGCGTGACCAGTCTTGTTGCAATTTCAGCAACATAGCTGCGGTATTCGGCTTTTGCTTCAAAACCCGCGCGAAAATCTGAACGGTCAAAATAATCACCCAGTTGCGGGACAATACCGCCTGCGATGTAAATCCCGCCAAAGGCACCATAGGTCAAAGCCAGATTGCCGGCCAGCACGCCAAGGCAGCGGCAAAATGTGGCAAGGACTTCCTCGCATACCGGGGATGCGCCATCTGTCGCCAGATGGGCGATTTCAGCGGCCGTGCGCATCGGCATATCACGATGACCATCCACACTTAAAATCGCTTTGTAGAGATTAACAATCCCTATGCCAGACACCACCTGTTCGGCTGACACATGGCCACCGAGGTGTTCACGCAGCCAGCCAAAAATCTTGTCCTCGCGCGCGTTGCTGGCGCACATCGTAATATTGCCACCCTCGCTGGTGATCACCTGCGGCTTGCCATCGGCAAAAACCAACCCCGCAACACCAAGCCCCGTACCCGGCCCGATGATACCGATGTTTTGACCTTGTTTTGCCTGCCCGCCGCCAATCTGGCGGTAATCTTGAGATGTTAGATACGGCATAGCCAAAGCAATGGCGGTAAAATCATTGATGATCGACAGGCTTTCAAGGCTGAATTTACCCCTCAAATCCTGCTTGGAAAAATTCCACGCCGAAAGATTGGGGAAAGATTGCGCATCAGCTGCATCATCAACAAAACCAGCAACGGCAAGCTTTACCGCATTAATAGAAACTTTCTTTTCATCAAGATACACTGCAATTGCATCAGCCAGCGATGGACAATCCGCACAACGGATGACTTTGATGGCGTCAATTTTGCTATCTTCCGTCTGCAGCGCAAAGCGAGCGTGTGTGCCGCCAATGTCTGCAATCAATGTTTTTTTCGACACACCCATCACTACACCGCATTTCCGACTTTGCGCGCCCGCAAAGGCTTGTCGATGTCTATGCCACGCATGATACCTGCCGCGGTCAACAAGGACCATCCCGCCATCAGTTGCACATAGCGTGTAAACCCTGATACGACAGGGGCCTCAATCGTTGCAAAGGGTGTTTGGCTTGGTGAAATAGCAATGACCCGGGCACCCGTCGGCTGCAGCACAGATTTATATTTTTCAATTTCTGCAACAAACGGATCAACCAGCACCACGCAGTCTTGCGCGCTCAAAACTTCCTCTATTCCATGCAGAATCAAGGTGCCGTCCAAAAAGCCTGATTTCTGGCGGGTGATTTCAACGGTTTTAAGTGCCAGCTCGGCGGCAACACCATCTGTTCTACCGCAAAAATGGACATGTTCCGCTGTCGCCAGCGCTTCAGTAATCGCCTTATCAGGGCTTGTTGACAGTATCCTGGCAGCGGCGTCAGCTGCAAGCGCCTGCGTTTGACGTGGGAAATCTGGCAACAGCGCCTGCATGTAAAGCGCTTGCTCGATCACGCTTTTACTGGCGGCGACCGCTTTCTCCTCGCCACAGGAAAGCACGCGATGATCATCAACCATCGTCGTCATCGGGCTGGCCGCCGTTGCTGTCACTGCAAACCTTGGCAGCTTGTGCAAAGATGTTTTTTCAAGAAAAGCAATGACCTCGCGCGTGCGGCCACTGTTGCTGCAGGCAATAACGGCGTGACTGTCAAAATGGCCTTCCATGGCCTCGCGCGCGCCAAGACAATCCATTTGAAACGCCACGCCCTGCTCCCGTGCCGTGGCCATCAGGTTACCGGCCGGAAAAATGCGGCTTGATCCCTCGCCCGTCAGCAGCCAGCGCGAGCACCCTGCCAGACGTTGCTGCCAGTCTGCCACCACCGCCGGATCAAATCGGCGGATAAGGTCTGGTGCTTGCCGCATTTCGTCAATCAGATGGAAAGATGTTTTCACGCCAAGATCCCTTGCCGCACGTGGCGGTCTGTGTTCAACTATACATATCCTAGCGCGTCTTTCGGCGCGCGCCAAGACACGCCATAAAGGACCTGATAACGATGCGTCTTTGCGTTGTTTCGCCCCATCTTGATGATGCCGTGCTTTCCTGCGGTATTCGCATGCAGCGCTGCGTGGCGGAAAAGGCGCATGTCGTCGTATTGAATATTTTCAGTGCCGGCCTTGAAACCACCTCGCTTGATGCCCATGCCGGCACCAACCCCGCACGCCGCATCGAAGACAAAGCCGCCATTGAGCTTCTGGGCGCTGACATCGCCTATCTTGATGAGCTGGATGCGCCTGATCGCGATGCGCGCTATAAATCAGACATCAATCTGTTTCACGGCGATCTTGCCCATGTGCCTGCTGACTATATTGCTCATATAGCCAAGCGGCTGGCTGATTTTTTTACCGCCCATAAAATTGACACCGCTTTTTTTCCGCTGGGTGCCGGCACCCATATCGACCATCGCATCACTTTTGCTGCCGGCCGCCTGCTCGAAAAGCAGGGCAATCCGGTTGCCATTCACTATTACGAAGATCGCCCTTATATCTTGTGGCCCGGTGTTTTGCAGGGGCGTCTTTTTGCGCTGGGTACTGACGCCAATCTGCCTGCCATCAACGCAGATCAGATGATGGCCGCCATTGGTGATTATCACTACCTGCGTCATTTTGTGCCGCCCGGTGCTTTCCGCGATCAATGCCTGCCGCTTTATTTCAAAGCACTGGAAAAACCGCAAGCACCAATGCTTCGCGTATCCGAAGCCAGCCTGACAGCCACACAAGATGAATTGGAAAAATTGTGGGCATCACTGGCGCACTACACCAGCCAGATGCCTTTTATTTACC
>JBEIPH010000121.1:0-4608 GCA_040377115.1 Micavibrio sp.
GCGCTTCTTTGATCTTCCGTAAAAGATTAAACCATTGATATTAATGGATAATTTAATAAAGCTGGCGGTCTTAACCTTGACTTTACCGCTTTGGGTCTATACTCAAATTATGCTGATTTTCCATCGTTCCATCACAGGCCAGATGCCGCGCTTGAGGACCATGGATCCATGTCGGGGAACCGCTATCAAAAAAATCTTCTAGTGACGCTCACTTGTACACAAGGATCTCTCCGCCAACGGAGAAATCCTGTTCTGTCCGCACGGACAGCCAAACAAAAACAAAAATGATGAAAGGACTATCAATCATGCAAGTTACCGTTAAAGGAATCCATCTTGAACTTGGTGACGCCCTTAAAACCCACGTTGAAACCGTGCTGGGCACGCTGGCGGAAAAATACTTCCGCGATCAGGCAGATGCCGTGGTGACCTTCACCAAGGAAAAAAACCACCGCTACGAAGCACACGTGTCTATCCGCATTGCGCGCGGCGAGGTGATTGAGGCCCGTGCTGAAGCGGTTGAACCTTATCCTGCCTTTGACAGTGCCGCTGAAAAACTGGCCAGCCGTTTGCGTCGCTATAAAGACAAGCTGCGCGATCACCGTCGCAAGGAAGATACCGCAGACCTGCACACGGCGGCCTATGTGACGCTTGATGCCGCTGCTGACGCCGCTGTGGGCGAAGAAGGCCCCGCCGTGGTGGCTGAAATGGAACTGCCCATCCAGACGCTTGCGGTGGCAGACGCGGTGATGCAGCTGGAACTGCGCGATTTGCCTGCCCTGATGTTCCGCAATCCGGCGCATGGCGGATATAACCTTGTCTATCGTCGCAAAGACGGCAATATTGGCTGGGTTGACCCAGAAGGTCTGCCCGCGCGCAAGCGTGCGACGGCCTGATAACGGAGCGTAGAGTAAAGACAACGTGCGAATGATAACCTGGCCTTTGGCCACTCAAGACGGTGACCAGCCATGCCGATGAACGGCTCTTTTTCCATTCAGGCCGACCTGATCGTGGCCAATATGGCCGCGACCAGCAAAAAGCAGGCCTTTCAGGACATTGCCGAGCGTACCGTTATGATGTTTAACGGCGATGCCAACGCCTTGTTGACCGCCTTGCTGGAGCGCGAGCGCATCGGGTCAACCGGTATTGGTGCCGGTGTGGCCATTCCCCACGTGAAGCTGGCCGGCGTGACCAAGCCTTATGGGGTATTGGTGCGTCTGGGCACGGCGATTGACTATGACGCGATTGATGGCGCACCGGTTGATATTATTTTCATGCTGCTGGTGCCCGCTGAAAGCAAAACCACCCAGCACCTCAAAGTACTGGCGCAAATGTCGCGGTTTTTAAAAGATGCGTCCATCTGCACAGCCATTCGTGCCACCACGGATGAAAGCGTGATCGACACGTTGCTCAAGGCCTGGGCGCGTCAACAGGGCCAGGCACTGGCAAGCTAGGTTTCACAAGTTAATCGAGGTTTATTGTACCGTCATGCCGCGTGGGCGGAAGGGCACCACCACGCCATAAGCTTGCTGTTGTGCGGATTTAACCGGCATGGTTTTGGCAGCAAAAGAAGCTGGCGGCATATGCGCGGAAAATTCCTGCTCGACGATGTCTTCTTTGGCAAAGGTCTGTTCAACCATGCGGATGCTGATATCAAGTGCGCGGGCGTGAAACACGCTCAGGCCCAGTTCGATGATCGGCTTGGTCGGGTGGCCGTAATCTTCGCCATCAAATGACAGGCGTGTCACGCGGTAATGGTCAGGGCGCGCGGTACGCTCGGCATAAAGGAAAAAGCTTTCTTCAAAACGGTCATGTTTGTCACCGTTATCATCAATATGGTTTTCCTGATACCGCTTGAGCTCGGCGACCAGGAATTCACCGCCCGCCTCGAGCCTGATATTGGCATAGCCCGCCATGGCGTTGCTGGCCTTGTCAAAATAGAACCACTCCAAACGACCCTTTTCGCGGATCTCTGGTGCGCCCATTTTGAGCAGCAGGTCGTGCAGGTGATAGATCATGGTATTTCCCTCGTTTTTTATTCAGCGCCGGACGATTCCCCCGAATCTGATTCCCGCGCACATGTTCAGACTAGGCAAAAAAGGTTAACAAGCCTTGATGCGTATTCTGTAAATAAAACGCTATGAATATATAAGGCCCCATGGCGAAGCGCAAAACACTGCGCTATGGTTGAAGGCGCGAAAAAAACCGCCCTTATATAATCCGGAGTTTCACATGCTGATCGGCTGCCCAAAAGAAATCAAAACCAAAGAATTCCGCGTTGGTCTGACGCCGTCTTCGGTGCGCGAATATGTGCGCCATGGCCATCAGGTGATTGTTGAAACCAATGCCGGTGCCGGTATTCAGGCATCTGATGATGATTACCGCGCCGCTGGCGCCACCGTGGTCGGCACCGCCGCCGATGTGTTTGCCAAGGCAGACATGATTGTAAAAGTCAAAGAACCCCAGCCGTCTGAAACAAAGATGCTGCGCAAGGGACAAATTCTTTTCACCTATCTGCACCTTGCTGCTGATGCCGTGCAGGCAAAAGGCCTGATTGACAGTGGCTGTGTGGCAATTGCCTATGAAACGGTTACGTCAGATCGTGGTGGCTTGCCGCTGCTGGCACCCATGAGCGAAGTGGCAGGCCGCATGGGTGTGCATGTGGGCGCCTATCACCTGCACGCGCCTATTGGCGGTTCAGGTATCCTGATTGGTGGTGTGCCGGGCGTGAGTGCGGCGCAAGTGACCATTCTTGGTGGTGGTGTGGCTGGTACGCATGCCGCTAAAATGGCCATCGGCATGGAAGCGCGCGTCACCATCCTTGAAAAAAACCTTGATCGTATTCGCCAGCTGGATGACCTGTTTGGCAACCGCGCAAATATTGTTTATTCAACCCAAGACGCCGTTGAACGCTATGTCATGCGCGCGGATATGGTGATTGGTGCAGTGTTGATCCCTGGTGCGCTGGCGCCCAAGCTGGTCACGCGTGACCTGCTGAAAAAGATGCGCCCCAAATCCGTGATCGTTGATATCGCCATTGATCAAGGCGGCTGTGCTGAAACATCAAAACCCACCACGCATGATCAGCCGACTTACGAAGTTGAAGGCATCGTGCATTATTGTGTGGCCAACATGCCGGGCGCTGTACCGCGTACCTCGGCCTATGCGCTTAACAATGCTGTTTTGCCCTATGGGCTTGAAATTGCCGATAAGGGTTGGGTCAAGGCGCTGTCTGACAACCGCCACCTCAAGGCCGGTCTGACCGTGTGCAAGGGCAAGATCACCCAAGCAGAAGTTGCGCGTGACCTTAACCTTGACTACAGCAAAGCAGAAGACCAACTGGCGGCCTGATGACGCAGGGTGGTTCTGAATTTTTGAGTGATTTTTTAACGCCCGCCGCCAAAAAGCGCGATGTGCTGACGCTTGACCTGTCGGGTCTTGAACAAGACATCGCCGATGAGGCTGCTGCCCGTGCAGAAATGCGCGGCAGCTGTGGGCAGGCATGCAAAGGCTGTCAAAAAGCCTGCGACCATGCGCACGAATAGATAAAAGTTATTTAAGGAGTATTTTTCATGATCACCATTGATTCACCTGAACATGAAAAACTGACCAACCCCGGCTTTGCCAGCCTGAGCCGTATCTGGTTTCAATACCGCGACAAAGCCGACGGTCAAAAACCGGGCCGCGGCGTTTTCTTTCAGGCCTTTCCGGCAGCAATCCAAAGCTATTGTTTTCTGGCGTGCATCACCCGTGAACCTTTTGATGTAAGCTACACACTGGTAGGGGCCGCGCTTGAAAAGCTTTACGGCCAAAAACTTGATAACGTCAGCCTGCGCAGCATTTATTCGCCGTGGATTCGTGCGGGTGTTTATAAAAGCTATCAGCATGCGGATGAAAACGGTCTGCCACTTTATGACCGTCACCGTTTTTCAACCATCGGCCGTGCCCTTGGCTATGAACGGCTGTTGATGCCAATGGCGGATTCAGATGGCTGTGGTTGGGCCGTGACGGTTGTGTTTCCGACCGAAAAAGACATCAAAGAAGCCAGCGACTGGCGCAAGCTGGTCGAAGAAACGCCTTGGTTATAGTTTTTAGTTGTGTGGGTTTAAACTACGGCGCAGCTGATCACCAAGAAAATTAAGCGCCAGCACCGTTACAAAGATCATCATACCCGGATAAAGGCTGAGCGCTGTGTTTTCCCACATGGTTTCTTCTGCCTGACTAAGCATGTTGCCCCAACTGGCCAGTGGCGGCTGGATACCAAGACCCAAAAAGCTCAGAACAGATTCCGTCAGGATAACGCTGCCAGCAGCAAGGCTGGCAGCAACAATCACGATGCTGGCCACATTGGGCAGGATATGGCGTAGCATGATGCCGCTTGATGACACACCAAGGGCGCGCGCTGCCGTGACAAAATCTTGTGCCCGCAAACTCATGGTGCGTGCCCGCACCAGCCGTGCAATCCCCACCCAGCCAAACAGGGCAATCAGCAAAATGATTTTATAAAGGCTCAGCCACGGGCTGGCGGCGGCATCGGCACTTAGGCCCCGTTTTTGTGCGTCGATGGCGCTTAAGATAATCAATAGCGGCAAAGCAGGTAGGGAGAGCAAA
>JBEIPH010000007.1:0-11292 GCA_040377115.1 Micavibrio sp.
ATGATGGCACACGACAGTGGCCCGATTGCGCTGCGCTATCCGCGTGGTGAAGGGGTTGGACGTGAAATGAAACCGCGCGGTATACCGCTTGAAATCGGCAAGGGCCGTATTGTGCGCGAGGGTAAAACCGTTGCATTGCTGTCGTATGGCACGCGTCTGGCAGAATGTTTAAGTGCGGCGGATCAGCTGGCGGCGCAAGGGATCAGCGTCACGGTAGCCGATGCACGCTTTGCCAAACCGCTTGATGGTGCACTGGTTGAAAAGCTTGCCAGCATGCATGAAATTTTAATCACCATCGAAGAAGGCAGCATTGGCGGTTTCGGGTCATTTGTGCAGCAACATTTGCTGGATGCCGGATACCTTGATGCGGGACGTTTGAAGCTGCGCAGCATGGTGTTGCCTGATGTGTATCTGGACCACGACACCCCTGCGCGCCAATATGCCGCAGCCGAGCTGACGGCGCAGGATATTGCAGCACGCGTAGCCACGCTGCTGGGTCACGTCAGCAACCGCGCAACGGCTTGATTTTAAGAATCAAAACTTCTTGCATTGACATAATAAAATTATCGCGTTAGGGTGACTGCATCCCTTTTCTTGCGCGAGTATCCCCTGTGCCAAAACTGCAACCTGAAAAGCTGTTGGCTGAAATCACCAAGACAGATCTTGGTGCGTATCTGATCAATCATCTTGAATCCCTTGATGTCACTGTGGCGATTGTTGACGGCATGGGTGATTGCGGCGGGTTGTTTGATCCGTTTAACCGCATGATCAAAATTGACAGCAGCCTTTCAATGGCCGAAGCCCTGCACACCTTTGCGCATGAATGTCGCCACGCGGCACAGATGATGAATGTGCGCGCGGATGGCCAGATACAAGGCCGTCTAGGTGGTATGACACGCTCATTTAATATCACCAGCAATCCGCATTCTTTTGCCATGCATTTGCTGATGGCAGAAATTGACGCCGATGTTTTTGCCGTCTATTTCCTGCACGACCATCGTATAAAGACAGACAGCAAGCATTTTGATGCCATGCGCGAACCGCCGTTTTTTAACATCGTCGAGCGTCGCAATCTTTACGGGGCGTTTGATCACGCCTGGGCACAAACGGGCCATTCGCCATATAAAACAGATATTGGCAATGTGTTGCGCTTTGTGGCGGCGACCTGGATTTACTATGAAAGCGAGCTGATCGGGTTTTATACCAAACAGTCATTGCAGGGGTGGCGCAAGAGCGTGGTGCCGTTGTTAAAGACGGTTGAAGATGATGAAGTCCAAATGCTGCAGGAAGCCGCAAAAGGTGACCCCGCAAAAAACATCGAACCAATTGCTGTCAGCTATGCGCGCATTTTCCACGAGGCAGGTTTCCCTGCCTATATGAAGCGCACCCATCAGCAGGAATATACCGACATGCTGGTTAAAAAATCCGCCAATCATCGCGGCGTTAAACGTGCGCTCGCCAAGTATCAGAAGCTGGCTGCGGTTTAAAAACTTTAGGTATTGTCCCAAATAAAAACCCCGAGGCGCGGGCGAGATATTTGCGACCCAAAAAGAAAACCCCCGCCTCGGGAAGGGGCGGGGATTTTGATATCTGCCTGATCAAAGGAGCCGCCAGCAGGGGAAATGCCTATGGGCCATCAGACAACGCGGGGGAACACGTCTATTCTTTAAATTTATCATGTATTTTATATAATTTCCATATAAATTAAATTGCCATTTAAAAACAACAGCTTAAACAAATACAGACGAATCATTGTTGACATAACTATGATTGCGGAATAATCATGGTGCCTTAGAAAACAAGGCTTATTCAATTCATCCCCTCGATTCCCGCCCCCAAGGACATTGACGTTATGCAGATCCAAAAAGAAAAACCATCGCTGGCGAGCAAACTCTCACAAAAATTTCTCGGCGCTACTATCAGCGAAACACGCGAAGTCGCCAACGAGATAAACGCGGTTGTTAAAAGCGGTGATGATTTTCTTTCTCGCGCCATCAAACTGTTCAATCGCAAAAACGATCTGGAAGTGGCCTACGAAAACGACAGCGACGCGCTTGATGGTCAGGGCGGTGGCTGGGGCATGTTGTCTGGTATTTCCGTTTTTGGCGGCATGGCGACACTTGGTTTGGTTGCGATGACCGCGCCTTATGGCGTTGGGTTTGTAGCAGCCCTATTGGCCAGCCCCGTTGCGATTGGTGTTGTTGCCGGTTGTGCGGCTGCGGCCGTGGCCTGCGGTATCAGGGAATATCAGGTTAGCAAAGCGCTCGGTTCAATTTGGGGCGATGTGAGGGGTGCGCATAGCGAAGCCGAAAGCACACTGAAAAGTGAAATCGAAAACATGCAGCTGCGCCTGACCGAGCAAACGCCCGATGTGCGCGAGCAATTTAACCGCGCTTATGAGCTGTCACTCAAGAAAACAGAAATTTTCGAAGACAAAATTGCCGCTGAAAACGAAGCCGAAGCGCTCGAAGAACTTGCCGCTGCCAAACGGGCACAGGCGAGCTCAACAATCGCTGCTGGCGTTATCGTTGCCAGCTCTATGAATCGCTAAAACAATACCTATTAAATTTACAACCCAAAGAAAGCACATATCATGAAAAAGCTGAAACTTGCTCTTGCCCTCGCACTGACATCTGCCGGTGCCACACTGGCCACTTCTGCCAGTGCGCAGGCTGTTGACCCCCGCGCGACGGAGGCTGCACAGGGCCTGTGCGAAGCCTTCAAGGTTAACCACGGCAAAGCCTGCACAACAACACAGCAGTCTGGCGTTGCTGCGGTACTGGACCGTTTTAGCAAAATGGCTGCAGTTACCACACAAGAAGAATACACCGCCCGTCAGGCGGCTGTTATTGACGCACTGGCGCAAACTTTTGGTATGACCCGCGAACAGTTTCTTAATCCACCAGGCATGGCCGAGCGCCGTGCTCAGGCAGAGCTTGAAGCACGCACCACCCAGTTCTGTGCCGGTTTTGAAATCGACCATGCCCGTCCCTGTACCAAAAAAGAGCAAGCAGCGATTGCTGGTTTGATCAAAGAATTTTCAAGCGCTGAAAACACCCAGACACAAGCCCAACGCCTGGCGCGTGTGGCGGCAGTTTTTGGTATGACGGTTGAACAGTTCCAGAACCCGCCAGACAAAGATGCCCGCCGTTTTGCAGCTGCGCGTTGTGCGGAGGCGAAAAGCGAGTTGAATGTAACCTGCACCGACACCCAGCGTCGCCAACTGCAGGAAATCTTCAAGGTGGACGCGGCCCTGCCACCTGCCACAACAGGTCAGGAACAAGAACAACGTATGCGCAATCTGATCAACGCGCTGCGTCAGGTCTTTGGCCTGCCCGCCATGCAGGCAGAACCACAAGCGGCACCCGCCAGCAGAACCACAGCGAGCTTTACGATCGCTTAAGCGGTTTCTTTAAACAGCTCGCGGCCGATCAGCATACGTCTGATTTCACTGGTGCCGGCGCCAATTTCATACAATTTGGCGTCGCGCAGCAGGCGGCCTGTTGGGTATTCGTTGATATACCCGTTACCACCCAGCGCCTGGATGGCTTCAAGCGCCATCCACGTCGCCTTTTCAGCGGCGTATAAAATCGCACCTGCTGCGTCCTTGCGCGTAACCTCGCCGCGATCACAAGCCTGACCAACTGCGTAGACATAGGCACGTGCCGTGTTAAGCGCGACATACATATCTGCAATTTTACCCTGCATCAGCTGGAATTCGCCAATGCTCTGGCCAAATTGCTTGCGTTCGTGGATATAAGGAATAACCACATCCATGCAGGCCTGCATGATGCCGATGGGGCCGGCGGCCAATACAGCGCGCTCGTAATCAAGGCCGCTCATCAAAACATTGACGCCCTTGCCCTCATGACCGAGGATATTTTCAGCAGGCACTTCGCAGTCTTCAAACACCAGTTCGCAGGTGTTTGACCCACGCATGCCAAGTTTGTCGAGTTTTTGTGCGGTTGAAAACCCGCGCATGCCACGCTCGATGATAAAGGCGGTAATGCCCTTGGGCCCTGCATTAGCGTCGGTTTTGGCGTAAACCACCAGCACATGGGCATCGGGACCATTGGTGATCCACATCTTGTTGCCATTGAGGATGTATTTGTCGCCTTTTTTATCCGCGCGCAGTTTCATGGAAACCACGTCTGACCCAGCGCCCGGTTCGCTCATGGCAAGGGCGCCGATTTTGCGACCGGCACAAAGATCTGGCAGGTATTTGCGTTTTTGCGCTTCGCTGCCGTTTAATGAAATTTGGTTGACGCAAAGATTTGAAAACGCGCCGTAAGATAATCCGACACTGGCAGACGCGCGGCTGATTTCTTCCATCGCGATGATATGTTCGATGTATCCCATGCCTGATCCGCCGTATTCAGGATCAACCGTCAGGCCCAGCAGGCCCAGTTCGCCGAAGGCGGGCCAGAGTTCGTTGGGGAATTCATTGTTGCGATCAATTTCTGCGGCGCGCGGGGCGATTTTGTCCTGTGCAAAACGGCGCACACTGTCACGCAGCATGTCGGCGTTTTCACCCAGAGAGAATTTCAGGCTGGGGTAATCAAGGGCGGGGGCCTGATAGGATTCGGCGTGGCTTTTTGCTGCTTGGGCCATGAAAGGTCCTTTCAATCGGGTGGCGTTGAGGGCTTTACTGTGGTCGAAAGGGTGATTAAAATCAAGACCTTATCATTTATATTTGACATAAAAAACAATATCCTTTAAGTTACAGCAGCTTACAAAAAGCTTTTTTAATCCCTGTCCGCGTGGAGATACCCGATGTCGATGTCTAGCCGTTCTTTCAAAGCCCTTGCCCTTGGCGCCTGCCTTGCCACCAGTGCAACTGGCATGGCCCTGACCTTTAACGCCGCCAGCGACACAGCGAATGACAAAGCCGGTTACGCAGCGCTTGATACCTGCCAGCGCGGTCCTGCTTGCGCACCGCAACAAGTACAACTTGCCACGGCATTCAAAGATCGTGCAAACGATATAGACGAAGGTATACTGATTACACTTGGCGGTGCTGCGGGTGCTTCCCTGTTTCTGGCAGGATTAATTGCCGGCCGCCGCCGCGAAACAGCAATCAAAAGTGGGCCAAAATAAATGACAGAGGCGACAGCAGACACAACCTCCGTAAAGCCACAAGAAGAAGGTTTTGTCCAGCTGGTCAAGCGTGTGGGTGCGCGTGCGCGCCAGACGTTCAAAGGCCTGACCCGTCAAGAACTGTGGGAAGTTGCCAAAGACAGCTGGGGTGACATCAAAAAATCCCCGCGCGAGGCTGTGACAGCCTTTTGCTGCTTTTTCCTGATCCCTGGCCCGTCTATCAGCATTTACACCGTTTATCGCCTGCACACCTATCGCGCCAAACAGGGCGTTATTCCATCCGCCCCGCGCCCGCTGTTTTCAAAGCATAACGGCAAAGTGATTTTAAACGCGCTCAAGGTCAGCTTTCGCTCCCTTGGACAAACCCTTGCCAAGGCACCGGCCGCGGCGTGGCGCTTGGTGGCTGATATCGGCCCCAAAGCAGCGCTTGGCGGTGCTGCCGTGCTGTCCACCACCACGATGACCTATGCGATGATTGACGGTGCGCGCGATCCTGCCATTCTCGATTACAAAGTACTGAATGACTGCAACGAAAAAATGCGCAAAGGATATTTGTGCGATGCCGCCGGGCTTGAACAAAAAGCCATCCAGCAAAAAGCGTTTCGTCAGGTGACAATTTTCGGTGCGGGTTTTGGTGGGCTTGCCCTTTGCATGGCCTTTGGTATGGCGGGCAGCATGGCACCGCGCGGCAGCAAAAAACCAGAAGCTGAAAAAGCGCCCGTCACAACATCGACGCCGCCAGAGCCAAAAGCCCCTTAAAGCAGCAACCACGTCGCAAGGCCAAGGAAGGCCAAAAATCCGGTGACATCGGTGACGGTCGTCATGAAGATGCCGGCCGATGGGGCGGGATCAATATTCATTCTTTGCAGCCCAAGGGGAATAAGAATCCCAGCCAGACCCGCGGCTGTCAGGTTAATGACCATCGCCGCAGCAATCACCGCCGCCAGCGCAATACCGTCATACCACCACCACACAAGCGCGCCGATGAGTGTCGCAAAGATGAGGCCGTTAATGCAGCCCACTGCAAATTCCTTGCCGACCATGCGCCACGAGTTGGCTTTTGAAAGCTCTTTGGTGGCAAGGGCGCGGATAACAACGGTCATGGTTTGTGTGCCAGCGTTGCCCCCCATACCCGCCACGATCGGCATGAGCGCGGCAAGTGCGACGATTTGGGAAATTGCGGCTTCGAATTGACTGATAACCGTGGCGGCAATCACCGCCGTGACCAGATTAACCACCAACCAGCTGGAGCGTGAGCGCGCGGTGGCAAGGGCGGGGCGGTAAATATCGCTGTCGGAAATACCACCCATTTTCATGATGTCTTCTTCGGCTTCTTCATCGATAACGTCGACGATGTCGTCAACCGTGATCATGCCGATCAGCTTGCCATCATCATCAACCACGGGCGCAGACAGCAAATCCTTGCGTCGGAAAAGATGGGCCACATGTTCGCGGTCCATGTCTGAAGGGATGGTGATGGGGTCTTCCTGGGCAAGGCTTTCCATCTTGACGGTGCGCTGCGCACATAAAACACGGCTGAGCGGGATCGAGCCTGCAAATTTATGCACGGGATCGACGATGAAAATATCGTAAAAGCGATCGGGCAGAGAGCTGGCCGCCGCACGCAGATAGTCAACCGTTTTGCCAATCGTCCAGAACTGCGGCACGGCAACGAATTCGCGTTGCATCAAACGGCCGGCTGAGTCTTCTTCAAACGTCAGGCCCTCTTCAACGGCTGCGCGCACACGGCGGCTGAGGTGGCGTAAAACTTCGCCCTGTTGTTCTTCTTCCAGGGTTTCGATCAGGCGGATGGCGTCGTCACTGTCGAGCTCATTAACGATGGCAGCAACGCGCGCGGGCGCCATATGCGGCAGGAAGGCGACGCCGATGTCGTCATCAAGGTAGGTAAAAGTATCGGGATCAATCGCATCGCCAAGGACATCAACCAGCAAACGGCGGGTGTCCGGGTCAACCTTGGTCAGCAATTCCGCCATATCGGTGGCGGCAAGATCGGCACAAAGAATGCGCAGTTCGTCAATTTTATTGTCATCAAGCAGGCGTTTGACCTGCGCAATGGTGTCATCATCAAGCGACAGTTCGTCTTCGGCATCAGGCATGCCGTCATCTTGCGCAACAGTTTGTCCTGTTACGTTATCGAGCTCTTCGACGTCTTTGTCTTCTGTCGCGCTCATGAATTATTTCTTTTTCTTGCCTGGCTTGCGCGCTTTTTTACCAGCCGCTTTTTTGGCTGTGGGTGGGCGCACGGATTTGAGGGTTGTTTTTTTGCTGCGCGATTTGGCAGCGCGCTTTTGTTTGCAATACTGCGCGGCCACAGCAGCACAGGCAGCGGCGTTGATAATGCCGCGGCTGGTCACAGACGGTATCATGATGTGGGCCGGTTTTTTGGCACCCAGCAGCAGCGGCCCAACAACAATACCGTCACCCATGGCCTTGAGCATATGGAAGGTGATGTTGGCAGCATCAATATTGGGCATGATCAGCAAATTAGCACGGCCCTTCAGCTCGCTATCTGGATACATCATGTTGCGGATTTCTTCAGACAGGGCGGCGGCCGCTGTCATTTCGCCTTCAACCTCCAGATTTGGCGCGCGGGCCTTGATCAGCTGGGTTGCGTGACGCATTTTTTGCGCATCAGGGCGCTGCATGCTGCCAAAATCGGAATTCGACAGCAGGGCAATTTTTGGCTCGATACCAAAACGCCTGACTTCTTCGGCCGCCAATATTGTCATGTCGCAAATTTGCTCAGCCGTCGGGTTTTCATTGACGAAAGCGTCGCAGATAAAATAAGTGCCTTTGTCCATGATCATGACGTTCAGTGCGGCGTAGGTTTGCGCACCGTCAGCATGGCCGATCACGTCGGTGATGTATTTAAAGTGACGGTCAAAACGGCCAATGGTGCCGCAGATAACGGCATCGGTGTCGTCTTTGTGCAGCAACATGGCGGCAATCGCGCTGTTGCGCGTGCGGATCATCTGTTTGGCGATGGCGGGGGTTACACCCTTGCGGCCCATCAGTTTGTGATAGGTCTGCCAGTAATCTTTATAGCGTGGATCGGATTCTGGATTGACCAGTTCGAAATCAACGCCTTTTTTCAAACGCAGGCCGAGTTTTTTGATACGGGCCAGCACGACTTCTTCGCGGCCAATCAAAATAGGCTTAACGATACCGTCATCAACCAGTGTTTGTGCGGCGTGCAGCACGCGGGTTTCTTCACCTTCGGCAAAGGCCACGCGCTGTGGGTCTGTTGCGGCGCGATCATAAATCGGGCGCATCAGCTGGCCAGATTTATAAACGTATTTTTCCAGTTGCTGGCGGTAGAGATCAAAATCCTTGATCGGGCGGGTGGCAACACCGCTGTCCATCGCGGCTTTGGCAACGGCGGGGGGCAGTTCCAGGATCAGGCGGTTATCAAAGGGTTTGGGGATCAGATAATCAGGCCCAAAAGCCAGCGGCACATCGCCATAAACGGCGGCAACCTCGGCTGTGGTTTCCTGCATGGTTAATTCGGACAGCGCATGCACACAGGCGATTTTCATTTCTTCGTTGATGGTGGTGGCACCAACATCAAGCGCACCGCGGAAGATAAACGGGAAGCACAGCGCGTTATTGACCTGATTGGGGTAATCTGACCTGCCGGTGCAAATCACGGCGTCTGGTTTGGCAGCGCGCGCATCTTCGGGCATGATTTCAGGTGTTGGGTTGGCAAGGGCCATGATCAAGGGCGCTTTCGCCATTGATTTGACCATATCGGTATTCAGCACGCGTGGGCCGGAGAGGCCAAGGAACACATCGGCCCCCTTGATGGCCTCGGCCAGTGTGCGGTGCGGGGTGTCGGCGGCAAATTGTGCCTTTTCAGGATCCATGCTTTCGTTGCGGCCCTTCCAGACCACGCCGTTGCGGTCGGTCAGGATGATGTTCTTTTTGGGCAGGCCAAGGGCAACCAGCAAATTGACACAGGCCATGGCCGAAGCGCCGGCACCTGATGATACCAGTTTGACATCCTTCAGCTTGCGGCCGGACAGTTTGATCCAGTTGGTAAAGGCGGTGCCGACAATAATCGCCGTGCCGTGCTGGTCGTCGTGAAACACGGGGATCTTCATGCGTGCTTTGAGCTTTTTTTCAATCTCGAAGCATTCAGGGGCCTTGATATCCTCAAGGTTGATGCCGCCAAAGGTGGGCTCGAGGCTGGCAATGATATCAACGAGTTTGTCGGGATCTTTTTCTTCGATCTCGATGTCAAAACAATCAATGCCGGCAAACTTTTTGAATAAAACGGCTTTGCCTTCCATCACGGGTTTTGATGCCAGCGGGCCGATATCGCCCAGCCCCAGCACCGCCGTGCCGTTGGTGATAACCGCCACCAGATTGCCGCGCGCGGTATAAAGGGCGGCGGTGCTTGGATCAGCCACGATTTCTTCGCAAGGTGCGGCAACACCAGGTGAGTAAGCAAGGGCAAGGTCGCGCTGGCTGACCATCGCCTTGGTCGGGGTGATGGTAATTTTACCCGGACCATTTGGTGCGCGGTGATATTCAAGCGCATCCTGATACAGCGTGTCTTTTTTAAGTACCATGGCAAATTCCCCCGAGCGTTATCCTGCGTCAAGCCTATCAGGTTGCGGGCTTGACTGTCACGCAAAGCAGCACAGTTGATGGTTATCTCAACAGCATTGAGATTGCGCTGACAGTCGTTGACTGGTTTTGAAAAAATGGTGCGGTCAAGAAGACTCGAACTTCCATGGGTCGCCCCGCTACCACCTCAAGGTAGTGCGTCTACCAATTCCGCCATGACCGCACGGGATAGATTCTTTAACGAGGTACGTCTTGATATCAGAGCGTTTCCGAATCTGCAAGGGCGCGAAGGTTATTTATTTACATAAAAAACGTAAATGGCACCATACCACTGTGCCTGCGCCGGCAATAAACGACGGGGTGGCTGTTATACGTTGGTTTCGGCCAGAATGCGGGCGCGGATGATGGCCATGGCTTCATCGAGCACTTCGTTGGCGTTCAGAACCGAGCTGTCGAGATGATACGCATCATCTGCAGGAATGGTCGGTGCGATTTTGCGCAAGGAATCGCGGGCATCGCGCTCTTTTAATTCTGTCGTTACGCTTTCAATTGTCAGGCCATCAGCTTTGCCGCGGGCTTGCAGTTCTTTCAGGCGACGTTCGGCACGGACCTTTACATCTGCGCTGACGAAAAATTTAAAATCCGCATCGGGGCAAACAACGGTGCCGATGTCGCGGCCATCAAGAACGCAGCCGCCAATGCTGTCAACAGCGGTCGTCAGATTGCCATCCACATCAAAAGCCCACAGCGGGTTGCGTGCGAAATCACGCTGGAAATCCAGCAGTTCCAGACGTACTTCGCCAAGGGCTGCGACCTTTGACGCCCCTTGTGCAACGGTGTCGGTGCGAAGGGCTGGGTTGCTCAGCAATTCGGGTGTCAGGTTGCGTTTGATGATGGCAAGCGCAGGGGTGACATCATCCATCTGGCTACAATCACCACCGGTTTCAATGGTGGCAAGCGCCACGGCGCGGTAAAGCGCACCAGTATCAAGATAGGCAAGGCCCATGCGCTGGGCGAGTTTCAAAGCCAGTGTGCCCTTGCCTGATGCCGCAGGACCATCAACCGCAATCACCAGTTTGCGCGCGCCTGTTTTGGTTGGCGTTGTAACGCCAGCAGGCATGAAATCTGTCTTGCGAAAGGTTGTGGTCATGAGGCTAAACTCCTGAAATTATTTTATGAATAATTAGCAGAAGTGGCCCGTTTTGGCAAGTTTTGAGGGGTTAATTGGTCTAACCAACTGTATTTAAATGATAAAAATCAGGCCGGTGACAGTATTTTGGCACCCATGGCGTTCATTTGGGCGGCAAAGCCCGGAAAGCTAGTGTTGATGGTCTCGGCCGCATCAATCGACACGGGTTGTTGTGCGGCCATGCCCAACACCAGAAAGCTCATGGCGATGCGGTGATCAAGCTGGGTGCGGATCATGGCACCGCCCGCCGGTGGTGTGCCTGTGCCGTCAATCGTCATTTCTTCTTCGCCGGCCATGACGTTGACACCGCAAGAAAGCAGGCCGTTGGCCATCGTGCTCAGGCGGTCGCTTTCTTTGACGCGCAGTTCGGCCCGATTTGTCATTTCGGTTTTGCCAGATGCAAAAGATGCCGCCCC
>JBEIPH010000083.1:0-5304 GCA_040377115.1 Micavibrio sp.
CTGCTGCCCAGCTGTTCTTGAAACAGAAACCAGCTACGTCATCATCGGCAAAAAACTGTCCGCTGATGCCCTGAAAGCAGTTGAAGGCCGCGTTGGCGCTGACGAGTACGTGATTGAAGTACAAAAAGGCATTATCGACGGCCTGCGTTAATTCGCAATTGATTTAAAAAAAGCCGCTGCCCTTACAGGTGGCGGCTTTTTTTGTGTCCCTTATCAAAGCGGCCAGACAAACAGCAAGGCTGGCACACCAAGCACAACCACCATCACAGTCAGCGGTAAACCCAATCGTGCATAGTCGGTAAATTTATATCCACCCGGACCCATCACAAGTGTGTTGGACTGGTGCCCGACAGGCGTCAGAAAATCGCATGAGGCACCAAGCGCCACCGCCATCAAAAATGGATCAACCGCAAATCCGGCCTTGATGGCAAGTCCAGCAGCAATCGGCCCCATCAGCAACACCGTTGCCGCATTGTTCAAAAATGGCGTAACGACCAGTGTTGCCACCAACACCAAGGTCAGCAAAGCAGCCCCTGACAAATGCCCACCAACATTGGCCAGATAGGCCGAAACCAGATCGGTCATGCCGGTGGTTTCCATCGCACCCGTAACGGGTATCAGTGCCCCAAGCAATATGATGACAGGCCAGTCAATCGCCGCATACATTTCATGCAGGCGCATGATGCGAAAAACACCAAGCGCCACAACACCACCCAAAAACGCAATGGCTATGGGCAGCCAGCCTGCAATCGCCGCCACCAGCGCTGCCAGCATAATCAGGGCCGGTACAAAAACAAATCCGCGCTGACCCAATTGCAAATTACGTTGCGCCAGTGGCAAACACCCCAAAAGCTCGAGCGTTTCGGACATGGTTTCGCTGTCACCCTGCAGGATAATAATGTCGCCTTCATGAAAAACCACTTCGCGCAGGCGTCGCACCGCACGGTGGCTGGATGTCTGACGCAAGGCCAGCAGATTAACACCGTAACTGGAACGCAGACGTATTTGACGCGGGGTAAAGCCGATCAGGCGCGACTCTGCCCGCACAACAGCCTCAACCACACCAACCCCTTCCGAGGTCAACGGAATATCTATGTCATCCTTGTTGCCGATCAGGTTCATTTTTGTTTTATCGACAACGGTCTTGATGGTTTGGGGGTCGCTGCGCACGATCAATATATCGCCCTCGCGCACCACACGGCGGCCTGAAGGTGCTGCCTCGCGCACTTCACCGCGGATTAACCCGATAATGCTGAAGTTTGTCTGCAGAAGATTTTCAATGTCACGAATGCTGCTGCCAATAACACTTGCCCCCTCAACCACTTTCAGCTCTGCCAGATAATCTTCGATGGCGAACTGGTTTTCAGGCAGAGGTTTACCACGACGGTCAGCAGGCAACAGTCGCCAGCCGACAGCCAAATAGGCCAAGCCACCAAGGCACAACGCAATCCCAACTGGCGCAAAATCAAACAATTCATACGGCTTGCCCAGCAAATTTTCGCGGATACCCGAAATCAACAAATTGGGTGGCGTGCCAATCAACGTCAGCAAACCGCCCAGCAAGGATGAAAACGCCAGCGGCATCAAAAGTTCCGACGGCGCCCGATTGGATGCACGGGCAACCGCGATTGCGATCGGCAGGAAAAGGGCCACCGCCCCCACATTGTTCATAAACGCCGAAAAGAACATCACACCCGCGCAAAGAACCGCGATCTGCAAATGGGGACTTTCTGAAAAACGCGCCATGAACTTTAGAACATAGTCGATAATCCCCGATCGACTGACCGCCGCGCTCAAAATCAGGACACATGCCACCGTAATGACAACCGGATTGGAAAACCCCGTGAAGGCTTTGTCTGCCGGCACAAGGCCAAGGATCACGGCACCAAAGAGAGAGAACATCGCAACAAGGTCGTAGCGCCATTTTTCAGAAACAAACAACGCGACCGTTACAAGCAAAAGGCCGGCAATCAATAATTGGTCTGTGGACATGCACTTCCCCTACCTATTTTTGGTCGCATGAGCATACGACATGACGGGCGAAAAACAACGCATTTACGTTCTTGTTTTTACAGATTACTAAAGTTATTTTCCCCTTAAATTGCAATAAGTTGTTAAATAATGCTAAGGTAAAATATGAGCGTTGGTTGCACGTGTAACAACTAACAAATCACATGAAGTCCGGTATGCAAAATATTAACAGTCAATACATTCAAATCGACCTTGCGCGCCATCTTGTTGTGATGCGTGGCGAGTGGAGCGTTTTTCACGCCGACGTCATCCGCAAGGTATTACGCCAGAACAAAAAAATATTAACCTCCGCAACTTTTACTGCTGACCTGTCACAAGTCAGCGCGCTTGATACGGTTGGCGCTTGGCTGATCCGCCAGTATCTGGGCATGCATACACCCAGCTGGCAAATGACCGAGCAGCAGAAAAAATTGCTCGACTTCCTGCCGGCCGTCGCCCCCAAACGCCTAAGCCTTGCAACCCCGCCCGCCCTGATGACCGCACTAACGCGGCTTGGCGAACGCACGGTTGAGGGCCTGGCTTTTGCCTATGAACTTGTCGCCTTTAGCGGATTAATCTTTTGCCGCCTGCTGGCCAACTTGCGCCATCCATCTGAATTCCGCCCTGCTGCCATCTCGCGCCATATTTACGAAACCGGGATTGCTGCCCTGCCGATTATTGGCCTGCTGGCCTTTCTCATGAGCACGGTAGTGTCTTATCAGGGGGCTATACAGCTTCAGAAATTTGGCGCCGATATCTTCACCATCGATTTGACCGTTATCTCGATGCTGCGCGAAATGGCCCCGCTGGTCACGGCCATCATGGTGGCAGGGCGCTCTGGCAGCGCTTTTGCTGCTGAAATCGGGGTTATGCGCCTGCGCAAAGAAACCGACGCCCTTGAATCCATGGGGTTGGACCCCATCAGCCTGCTGGTGCTGCCACGTTTGTTGGCCCTGTTGCTGACACTGCCGCTGCTGACCTTCTTTGCGGATATTGTCGGTATCGCAGGGGGTGCTTTGATGTCTTATTCCCTGATCGACATCCCGCCCGAACAATACATCGCCCGCGTGGCCGAAACCGCCACCCCCACCATGTTCATGGTTGGCATGATCAAGGCGCCCGTTTTTGCCATGATCATCGCCACCATCTGCACCTATCACGGTATGAAAGTAACCGGATCAGCCGAAAGCGTTGGCCGTGTCACCACCATTTCTGTCGTGCAGACCATCTTCATGGTTATTTTTGCCGACGCCATATTCTCGATCATCTTTGCAGAGCTGGATATTTAGCATGGCCGAGCGCAAAACACTTATTGATGTTCGAAACCTTTGCAACCGGTTTGGTGACAACACGGTTCATCAGGGGCTTTACCTTACCCTTCACGAAGGCGAGATTTTGGGCATCGTTGGCGGATCGGGCTCTGGCAAATCCGTTCTGCTGCGATCGATGCTGGGGCTGCACAAACCCACCAGCGGCGATGTGATTGTGAACGGCTGTAATCTAAAGGATCTCAGCAAAGAGGAAACCGACGAGCTTGAAAAGAAATGGGGCGTTTTATTTCAGGATGGCGCCCTGTTTTCAGGGCTGACAACGCTTGATAACGTGGCTTTCCCGCTGCGGGAATACACTGGACTTGATGAAAAAGCCATCGAAAGTATTGCCCTGTTCAAACTTGAAATAACCGGATTGAAAGCTGATGTGGCGGATCGTTATCCCTCGTCGCTTTCAGGCGGTATGGTCAAACGCGCTGGCCTTGCCCGTGCGCTGGCACTGGACCCACAAATATTGTTTTTAGATGAACCGACAGCAGGTCTTGACCCCTTGGCCGCAGCAGCCTTTGACAGCCTGCTGTTACGCCTGCGTGATATTTTACGCCTAAGCGTTGTCATCATCACCCACGATCTTGATACGCTGGTCAGGGTATGTGATCGCATTGCGATGATTGTCGATAAAAAAGTTATCAGCGGAACACTCGCGGAAATGATGGCTCACGATCATCCCGAGGTCAGCGCCTATTTTCATGGAACACGCATGCATGCAGCAGAAAAAGCTGCCCATCACACGGCTGGGGAGCTTGGGGGATAAATGGAAAAAAACGGTCCTTATTTTATTGTCGGTGTTTTTGTGCTGGCGGGCATCATGGGCATCATCAGTTTTGCCCTGTGGCTCGGCGGGTCAGTTGATACGCGGCATTACAAGCACTACACAGTTTATTTCACGGATCCAGTCAATGGCCTTAAAGACGGCGCCAGCGTGCAGTATCGTGGCGTTGATGTGGGAAAGGTTACCCACGTCGGGCTGGCGCGTGACAGGCGCGACCTGATACGGGCTGAAATTGAAATACATCCAAGCGTGCCTGTTGGTGCTGAAACCGAAGCAAAACTGGAAGTGCTGGGCATTACAGGATTGGTTTACATCAGCCTATCAACCTCGCCCGATGATACAAACGAACCCCAACGCATCGAAGGCGAAAAACACCCCGTTATACATGGATCAGGCACGCAGCTTGCAAAAATCCTTCAGGATATTCCGACCATCAGCAAGCAGATCCTTGAAATCACGACCAAGATGAACAAGCTGCTGAGCGAGGAAAACGTCGGTAAGCTGAACGCGACAATGGCCAACCTTGAAAGCCTGACCAAAGATTTTAACGGCATGCTGAGCGAAAATAACGTGGCAGCAGCCGGCAGCGCGATTAAGAATATCGATACAGCGATGACTGATTTTTCTGAAACATCGCGCAAAACAGGCGAGCTTGTTGACCGATTGGAAAAAACGGCCGACAGCATTGATGAGGCTGTCAATACATTGAACAAAATGGTCACCGCCAATGAAACACACATTAATCGCTTTACCAGCCAAGGCCTGAACGAAATAACACAAACCGCCAAAGCTGCCCGCAAAATGGTTGAATCCATTCGCGGCGTCGCTCAAGAGCTTGATGGCGACCCTTCGCGGCTGGTTTATCCCGCTGCCGAGGGCACAACGACCATTTCACCGTAAGGAAAACGCCATGACAAACGTATCAAAAGTACTACAAACAACAGGTGCGGTGCTTTTGTGCCTGTTTCTTACTGGCTGCTTTTCCTTGCCCGCAAACAAGGCTGGAAATATTTATCAGCTGCGCCCAATGATGGCTGCACAGGTACCAAAGAACACGGTCGCTGGTGTTGTTCTGGGTGTGTCCCTGCCCCGTGTTCCTGCCGGATATGATCGCGACCGAATTGCCCTGGCGCTTGATGGCGGCAGGCGGCTTGATTACTACCACGGCGTAAGATGGCCGGCCACCCTGCC
>JBEIPH010000078.1:0-5572 GCA_040377115.1 Micavibrio sp.
CCATCTTGCGGGCGAGGTCTTCGATATTCTCGGGCGGCCAACCTTCGACCTTCATGCCAAGGTGCAGGCCCATGTTGGTCAGCACTTCCTTGATCTCGTTCAGGGACTTGCGGCCAAAGTTTGGCGTGCGCAGCATGTCGGCCTCGGTTTTTTGCACGAGGTCGCCGATGTAGATGATGTTGTCGTTCTTCAGGCAGTTTGCCGAGCGAACTGACAGTTCCAGTTCTTCGACTTTGCGCAGCAGGTGGCGGCTGAATGGCAGCTCGTCTTTGCTGTCTTCGCGGCTAACCAGTTCTGGCTCTTGGAAGTTGACGAATACTTGCAGTTGGTCTTGCAGGATGCGTGCAGCATAGGCCACGGCATCTTCTGGACGGATGGTACCGTCGGTTTCAAGATCAAGCGTCAGCTTGTCGTAGTCGGTGATCTGGCCGACGCGGGTATCTTCAACTTTGTAGGATACTTTGCGAACAGGCGAGAAAATGCTGTCAACAGGGATGATACCGATCGGCGCATCTTCGTGACGGTTTTGCGCAGCAGGGCGATAGCCTTTGCCGGTGGCAACTGTCAGTTCCATGTTCAGCTTGGCTTTTTCACCGAGCGTGCAGATAACCAGATCAGGGTTGATGATTTCGATGTCAGCTGTCTGCTCGATCATGCTTGCTTTTACTTCGCATGGGCCTTCAGCAACCAGGCGCAGTTTTTTCGGACCCTCAACGTGCATGCGCAGGGCAAGGCTCTTGATGTTCATGACGATGTCGGTGACATCTTCGCGAACGCCGGCGATGGAGGAGAACTCGTGCAGAACGCCATCGATCTTGATCGAGGTTACAGCAGCACCTTGCAGAGATGACAGCAGAACGCGGCGCAGGGCGTTACCCAGCGTCAGGCCGTAGCCACGCTCCAGCGGGTCGACCACAACGGTGCCAAAACGGTTTGCGTCTTTTGTTGTGCTGACTTCAACTTTGTTGGGTTTGATCAGCTCTTGCCAGTTTTTCTGTATCAAGGTCGTCCCCTTTGCAATAACGAAAAAGTTCGAATGTATAAAATGCCAAGAACGGCCCTACGGCCGTCTTGAACCGCCTGCCCGCCGCGCTAAAAAAAAGCACGAAAAGAGGCGGCGAAAGTTTTTAGACGCGACGCTTTTTAGGCGGGCGGCAGCCGTTGTGCGGAACGGGCGTGATGTCAACGATCGAACCGATCGTGAAACCAACAGCCTGCAGCGCGCGCAATGCTGACTCGCGGCCTGAACCTGGACCAGTGACAAGCACTTCGAGGTTTTTTACGCCATGTTCTTTTGCTTTTTTACCAGCGTCCTCTGCAGCGATCTGAGCGGCATAAGGAGTCGATTTACGCGAACCCTTGAAGCCCATGTGACCGGCGGACGACCATGAAATGGCGTTGCCTTGCGCATCGGTGATGGTGACGATGGTGTTGTTGAACGTCGAGTTGACGTGTGCAACGCCAGAAATGATGTTCTTGCGCTCTTTTTTGCGCAATTTCTTGCCATCTTCGGCTTTAGTTTGTGCTTTTGCCATTGTCCTGTTCCGTTATTATTTCTTAGTGGCGATTTTCTTGCCGGCGATGGTTTTGCGCGGACCTTTGCGGGTACGTGCGTTGGTGCGTGTGCGCTGACCACGTGCGGGCAGGCCTTTACGATGGCGCAAACCACGATAGCAGCCGAGATCCATCAGGCGCTTGATCGTCATTGCGATGTCGCGACGCAGTTCACCTTCGACCTTGCAGGTCGCTTTGATGACGTCACGAATACGGTTGAGTTCGTCTTCTGTCAGCGCGTTAACACGCTTGCCCCAGGCAACGTTTGCCTGCTCGAGAATTTTAATTGCGGTCGGACGGCCAATACCATGAACATAGGTCAGCGCAATGCCGACGACTTTTTCAGTTGGGATATTGACACCTTCAATACGTGCCACGTGCTTACTCCTGTTGGTGCAGTCTTTTGAATCTTAACGAATCTGGTTCCCGGCGCTCTTTCAGGCCAAGGCTCGCGCATTATATGGATGATGCAAATAACGTCAACAGGTTATTTAACCTATTTTGCCTGCCCTGCCCGACCTAATAATGATTGTTCAAAAAGGCCCGTTTTAACGTATTAAACAGACCCTATTAATTTACATAACAATAGGTCAACAGTGGCCAATCTTATAGAATACGCGCGACTGGCTCAGGAAAGCTTCTTTTTAGGCGCTGCAGAGGCACCAGAGGCCGCCGAGGACAAAAGAACCTCAATCGCCTGTGTTACCTTGTCCATGCTGGCCATGCCATCCACGCGCTTGAGCATGCCACGCGATTCGTAAAATGGCAGAATCGGTGTGGTCTGACTGTAATAGGTTTTCAGACGTGCCCTCACCGCTTCTGGCGTGTCGTCGCTGCGACGGGTGAATTTATCAACTTCACCGCAAGCATCGCAGGTGTTTTCGACTTTGGGTGGCTTGAAGGTATCGTGATAACCCTCGTTGCAGCAGCTGCAGGTGAAGCGGCCGGCAATACGCTCGACCAGCTTTTCATCATCCACTTCCATCTGAATAACGGCATCTAATTTGATGCCTTTTTCATCGAGCATTTTTTCAAGCGCTTCGGCCTGCGCGATGCTGCGCGGAAAACCATCAAGGATAAATCCTTTTTGCGCGCAGTCAGGTTGTGTCAGACGCTCGCCGATCATCTGGATGGTGATGTGGTCTGGCACCAGTGCGCCGCTATCAAGAATAGCCTTGAGCTGCTGGCCCATCGGGTCATTGGGATCTTTGATACGCGCACGGAAAAGATCGCCCGCAGAAATATGCACCAGACCTTGTTTGTCACGCAGGCGCAGGGCTTGCGTACCTTTGCCGGCACCTGGTGGACCAATCAAAATCATACGAATAGGCTGCGTCATTTTCATTCCCCTCAAAAAGAAAACAGTGGCAGTTTATTTGCGTGCGCCGCGTAGTTTGGCTTTCTTGATCAAACCTTCATATTGATGCGCAATCAGGTGCGAGTGAATTTGCGCAACTGTATCCATCATAACGGTCACGCTAATCAGCAAGCTGGTGCCACCGAAGTAAAATGGCAGCTGGAATTTCGAGATCAGGAATTCCGGCAGCAAGCACACAAAGGTCAGATAAGCCGCACCGATCACCGTGATACGTGTCAGCACGAAATCAAGATAATCTGCTGTGGATTTACCGGGGCGAATACCGGGCACAAAACCACCGTATTTACGCAGGTTATCTGCCGTTTCATCGGGGTTGAACACAATCGCGGTATAGAAAAACGCGAAGAAGATAATCAAGCCGCCGTACAGCGCCATATAGGCAGGCTGCCCGTGGTTGAGCATCTGCGACATCGTATCCATCCAGCTGCCGCCAGAGTTTGCACCGCTAAAGTTAACCACGGTCAGTGGCAACAACAGTAACGAAGAAGCGAAAATTGGTGGAATAACACCCGCCGTGTTGAGCTTGAGCGGCATGTGACTTGAATCGCCACCTGTCATACGATTGCCACCAACCATGCGTTTTGGATACTGCACCACCACGCGGCGCTGCGCGCGCTCCATGAACACGATGAAAGCCACAACAGCAACCACCATCAACAGCAAGCCAAAGATAGTGATGGTCGAAATAGCCCCTTCACGGCCCAAAGCCAAGGTCTGTGCAATGCCTGCAGGAATACCCGCCACGATACCGGCAAAGATGATCAACGAAATACCGTTACCAACACCACGCGAGGTAATCTGTTCGCCCAGCCACATCAGGAACACCGTACCACCAACGATGGTAATAACCGTGATCATGCGGAAATACATACCCGGATCAATAACAGCAGAACCGCCCGTTGAGCTCTGCATGCCTTCAAGACCAACAGCAAGGCCATAAGCCTGAATAGCAGCAAGGAACACGGTGCCATAGCGGGTGAACTGGTTCAGACGTTTGCGTCCGCCCTCACCCTCTTTCTTCATCGCTTCCAGTGTCGGGTTCATCGATGTCAAAAGCTGCATGATAATCGACGCCGAGATATACGGCATGATGTTAAGCGCAAGGATCGACATACGCTCGAGCGCGCCACCCGCAAACATGTTGAACATGTCGAGCACACCACCAGCACGCTGGTTAAAAATATCGCCCCATACAGTCGGATCAATACCAGGCAGTGGAATATGCGTGCCAAGGCGATAGACCAGCAAGGCACCAAGCGTAAACCACAGGCGCTGCTTGAGCTCCTCGGCTTTGGCAAATGCACCAAAATTAAGATTGGAAGCGAACTGTTCGACGGCAGAAGCCATGGCGTGGAGTATCCTTATGGAGATGGTAAAGCTTTGGAAAAGCCCTCTATTTATGCGCTTGCGGGGCCTAGGGGTCAAGATAGAAAGCAGCCGCGAAAAGCACAGTCTTTGGGCACAAAAAACCCGCCGGCTTTGTGGGCGCGGCGGGTTTTATGTAAGTGTCTGTCGCTTAGCCTTTAGCGCGGCTAGCGGCCTTGGCAATAGCGGCCTCGCGGGCAATCGTGCGCTTGAGAGGCTTACCAGCTTTGATCAGCTTGTTGGTTTTAGCGGGCAGGATTTCAACCTTGCCACCAGCTTTTTCAACAGCTGCAATCGCGCCCTTGGTGGCCACGGTAACAACCAGTGTTACTTTGGTTTTAAGAGCGCCGGTGTTGATCAGGCGAACACCATCGTGCATACGGGCGATCAGGCCAGCAGCGCGCAGTGTCGCTGCGTCAATCGACTTGGCAGCTGACAGTGATTTGTTGTCGATAGCTGTTTGCAGCATCTTCAGCGTTACTTCGGCATAGTTTTTTGCCATGAAGTTGTTGAAGCCGCGCTTTGGCATACGACGCAAAAGTGGAGATTGACCACCTTCAAAGCCTTTGATGGCAACGCCGGTGCGCGCCTTTTGGCCTTTAACACCACGACCAGAGGTCTTGCCTTTGCCCGAACCGATACCACGGCCAAGCAGCTTGCGCGTTTGGCGGGAACCTGTGTTGTCTTTAAGTTGATTGAGTTTCATGACTTTTCTTCCTTATCTGACTGGCCGCTTAGGCTGCGTCTTCAACCTTTACGAGGTGCTTGACCGTTTCGATCATGCCGCGCACTTCAGGCGTATCCGGCAGGATTTTTGAACGGTGGCGTTTGTTGAGGCCAAGACCACGCAGGGTCGCTTCCTGTTTCTGGATACGACCAATGATGCTGCCCGTCTGGGTAACCTTCAGTTGCTTGCCAGAAGCCGCTGCCTTTTTTGGCGCTGCTTTTTTTGGTGCTGCTTTTTTAGCTTCAGCCATCACTCTTCTCCTCGGCTTTATCGTCCTTGCGGCCCAGAACATCGTTCACACGCTTGCCGCGACGGCCAGCCACCATGCGGGGGCTTTCCATTTTTTCAAAGGCAGCAAGTGCGGCCTTAACCATGTTGTAAGGGTTCGATGAGCCAAATGATTTGGCAACAACGTCCTGAATACCCAACACTTCGAATACAGCGCGCAGCGGACCGCCGGCGATGATACCCGTACCAGGAACAGCCGTGCGCAGACGAACGCGACCAGCACCGAAGCGAGCTTCGATATCATGGTGCAGCGTGCGACC
>JBEIPH010000138.1:0-4368 GCA_040377115.1 Micavibrio sp.
CAACAGGGTATGGATACCTCGCGCATTACCATGGCGGACCTTAACCGTATTCCAGACCCTGCCGGATACCAACCCGCCAGCTTTCAAGAACCCGTGCCAACCTTGCAGCAACGCAGCTTAGATACCGCCAGCCTGCGTGGATCTGGTGCCCCGGGCCCGCGCTTTGGGTCAGCTTCGGATGATCCGATGCTCCCTGAAAGCCTGCGCAAGCCAACCATCACGGTTGAAGAGATTAATGCAAATCGACAGCCTACTGCCGGATACCAAAGCGGATGGACGCCGCCGCGTCAGAAAATCGTGGCTTATGGAGGGCAGCAGGCTGCTGCGCAGCCACAGCCAGAATTTAGCGGCCATATCGACAAAGGTGGTCGCTTTATGCCCGATGCGGTTGTGCAAAACACAAACGCCGTGGCAACCAGCCTGTTTGTTCAGGCCGGTTCTTTTGGTGTGTATGAAAACGCCCAACGTTTCAGCCAGCAGCTAAGCGGTATCGCGCCAACTGTTATCGAACCGATCAATGTCAACGGCCGCAAGCTTTACCGAGTCAAGCTTGGCCCTTTGGCTGATATTACCGAGGCCGATGCGGTTCTGAACCGTGTTGCTCTGGCCGGTACACGTGATGCCAAGGTCATTGGCTCGTCTAATTAAATAACTAACCAACTAAAACCCGAGGATATGATGAAAAAACTAATCGCGCTTGTTGTTGTTCTTGTTCTGGCTGTTGTTACGGCTGTGGGGGCTGGCATTGTACCGGGCCTGCAACCCGTGCCCGAGCCGATGACCCAGACAATCGGCAGTGCCAGCGCAGCATCGCCAGCTGCAGAAGTTGCTGCACCCACGCTTGAAACACCGGCAAAGCAATTGATTGTTGTTGATGCGGCAACGGGCACCGTTTTGATCGATAAGGCATCGACCGACCGCATGCCAACCGCCTCCATGAGCAAGGTGATGACGCTTTACATGGTGTTTGAAGCCATCGAACGTGGCCAGATCAAATTGGCTGACAAATTCACTGTCAGCGAAAAAGCATGGCGCATGGAAGGTTCGAAAATGTTTATTCAGGTCGGCACACAGGTAAGTGTCGAAGACCTGATCCGTGGTGTTGCCATCCAGTCTGGTAACGATGCAACGGTTGCCCTGGCCGAAGGCATTGCGGGATCGGAAGAAAGCTTTATCGAGGCGATGAACAAGCGCGCCAAGGAAATTGGGCTGGCCAACAGCAATTTCATGAACTCCAGCGGCTGGCCTGATCCTAACCACTATTCAACGGCGGCTGACCTTGCCGTGCTGGCCTATCGTATTATCAACGATTTCCCCCAGCACTATCATTATTTCTCCGAGCGTGAATTCACCTATAACAACATCAAGCAGCAAAACCGTGACCCGCTGCTGGGCCGCTTGCCCGGTGCCGATGGCCTTAAAACAGGCCACACAGAAGAGGCAGGCTATGGCTTGATCGGATCAGCTATTCGTGACGGTCGCCGTGTGATCATGGTCATCAATGGTTTGGAGAGCTGGGATCAGCGCGTTGAAGAAAGCGTCAAGGTCATGGAATGGGCTTTCCTGAATTTCGACTGGAAAACCATCATCGCCAAAGATCAGGAAGTAACCAAAGCACCCGTATGGCTCGGTATGTCACCTGATGTGCCGCTGGTTGCAGAAAAAGATGTCAAAATTGTTCTGCCAAGCACAGCTGGCGACGTAACGCCACCAATGACCGTTTCTTATGACGGCCCCATTGCAGCACCAATTGTTAAGGGTGACAAAGTTGGCAGCCTGAAAATTGAAATGCCCGCTGGTCAGCCACCTGTTGAAATGGCGCTGCTGGCGGGGGCTGATGTGCCTGCCCTTGGCTTCTTTGGCAAGGCCGGTGCGCGTCTGTCACATATCCTGACGGGCGGCAGATAATGAGCAAGCGCGGCGTTTTCATCACGTTTGAAGGCGGGGACGGTACGGGCAAAAGCACGCAGGCCAAAATGTTGGTCGCGGCATTGCAGGCGCGTGGTGTTACCCCCATTCTGACTCGTGAACCCGGCGGCACACCGCAGGCTGAACGTATACGTGATTTGCTGTTGCAGCGTGACAGTGGTCATTTTGACCCGCTAACCGAAGCGTTACTGCTGTTTGCCGCACGCCGCGAACATCTGGTCACCAAAATACAGCCTGCACTCGCCAATGGTGATTGGGTGATATCAGATCGCTTTGCAGACTCCTCCCGTGCCTTTCAGGGCTATGGCATGGGTCTTGATCTTGAAACCGTCGAAAATCTTTACCGCATGGTGGCAGGTGATTTTGAACCGGATCTGACGTTGATTTTTGATATCGAGCCTGAAAAAGGCCTTGCCAGATCAGCCCACAAGAAAGCCAGCACAGTCAACAAAACTGAAAGCGGCGAAGACAGGTACGAGCTGATGGGGCTTGAGTTTCAAAAACGCCTGCGCAAAGGCTTTCTTGAAATCGCCAGCCAGAATCCGGATCGCTGCGTTGTTATTAATGCCGATCAGGATATCGCGGCTGTGCATGCTGAGATCCTTGAGGTTATCGAAAGCCGTTTTGCACTGTCGCCTGTTTTCTCGGGCCTGAAAGTGGATGGCGGTCGTGGGTAGCCTTTTTGACGACGATGAAAACCTTGATGCGGTGGCCGATGAGTTTTTTGCCGAAGAAGCAGAAACACCCACTGCCGATGCCGAGGCGCTGACACCGCGCAGCACGTCTGACCTGTTTGGCCACGAAGACATCGAAAACAGGATATTGGCCGATTTCAATGCCGGGCGCATGCCCCATGCAATCGTTCTTTGTGGCCCGTCTGGTATTGGCAAGGCAACGCTGGCCTATCGGTTGGCACGCTTTCTTTTTGCCCAAGGCGGTGATGCGGGGCAAGACAGTCTGTTTGGTGCGCCAACCCAGCCAGAAAACATATATATCGCGCCAAGCCATGATGCCTTTCGCCGCGTGGCGTCTGGCGGGCATGCCGACTTGCTGGTGATTGAGCGTGCCTTTGATGAAAAAAAGGGCAAACTTAAAAAGAATATTACTGCAGAAGATGCGCGCGGGATTGCACCGTTTTTGCGCAAAACCGCGGTTGAGGGTGGTTGGCGCGTGGTGCTGGTTGATGGTGCTGAAGACCTTAACCCGACATCACAAAACGCATTGCTGAAAATTCTTGAAGAACCACCACCCCGCACGGTTCTGATTTTGACAACGACACAGCCGGGTGCTTTGCTGCCGACAATTCGCTCGCGTTGCCGGATGTTGCCCATGCTGCCGCTGGGTGACGAAACAGTCAAAAAACTGTTGTTGCGCGAACACCCAAAACTGATGCCGGATGAAGTATCAACGTTGTTGCGCGTTGCAAATGGCAGTATTGGAAAAGCGCTGCAATTTTATCGTGATGATGGTATTACAATTTACAAAAGCCTGCTGACGATTGTGGGCAGCCTGCCACAGCTGGACCTTGTCGCTGTACATGAGATTGCCGAAAAAATGGGACGCCAGACAGACGAGGATGTGTTTTTAACCGTGCGCGATATCATGGTTGGTTGGTGTGACCGTGTGGTGGCAGCAACTGCCCGTAAACAGCCGGTGGCTGACCTGATGCCGGGGGATAGCATGATCTTTAGCCGCCTGTGCACGGCCTATCCATCTGGTCATTTTATGTCCGCTGGCGAAAAGATTTCACAGCTTTTTGACCTGACCTTGCGCTTTAACCTTGATAAGCGTCAGGCTATACTGGGCAGCTTTTTGATGTTGCAACAGCCAGACTATCAGGCACTTGTGGCATAACAGACAACGGGAAAGACCGCGAAATATGACCAAGCCGACATTCTACATCACGACACCCATTTACTACGTGAACGACAAACCACACATCGGTCACGCGTACACGACTATTGCCTGTGACGTGATGGCGCGTTTTAAGCGCTTGGATGGTTTTGATGTCAAATTTCTGACGGGCACGGATGAACATGGCCTGAAGGTGATGCAGGCAGCAGAAAAAGCGGGTATGAGCCCGCAAGCGCTGACCGATCAGGTTTCCGTCAATTTCCGCGATATGATGCCGCTGTTGGACATTAGCAACGACCAGTTTATCCGCACCACCAACCCAGAGCATAAAAAGGCCGTGCAGGCAATCTGGCAAAAGATGGAAGCGGCGGGGGACATTTACCTTGATAAATACGCCGGCTGGTACGCCACACGCGACGAGGCTTTTTACGGCGAAGACGAGCTGACCACCGGAGCTGACGGCAAAAAATACGGCCCGCACGGCGTACCTGTTGAGTGGATGGAGGAAGAAAGCTATTTCTTCAAACTTTCTGCGTGGCAAGATAAACTGCTGGCGTTTTATGAGGCCAATCCTGATTTTATCCA
>JBEIPH010000200.1:0-3380 GCA_040377115.1 Micavibrio sp.
AAATCTGCACCCGTGCGCAGGCTGGCCAGACGAATGGCAGCCGCAGCCGTGGTCGGCACGCTGTATTCCAGTGCATCGGCGCGTGCCAGATCGGCAAAGCGTTTCAGGTAATCATCAGGGTTGGTGCCGGTTGGCAGCAACGGGCCGTAAAGGCGGCGATAATTGATCAGCGCGGCTTCGGTCAGGGCGGCGGGCTGGCCATCAATCCCACCAACATCAAAGCCCAGCATCTGCAGGCTACCTTGCACAGCAAAAACATCGGCAGGCATGTTAACGCCCGGCACAAGGTTGGTGCGATACGATAGACGCGCAGGGATGGTTGTGCGGTTTTTGATACGCTCGGCCTGCATAATCAGGTTGACGCGCGGGTGTGCGCGCAGGTCGATCAGCATCTTGAGCGCTTCTGGCTCACCAAGGCGGACATCGACAGTACCATCGGCATTATTGCGTAGTTCGATCTGGTCAGCAAAATAGCCAAGACCGTATTTCGCACCCTGTGTTTTAACCAGATACAGCCACTGGGCATGTGTGCCTTCAAAAGCGCGGCGGCCGTGGTTGGTGGCGGTGACAAGTTCGGCGTGGTCAACACCGCTGCCAATCGCCGCAAAGCGCAGGGCAGTGGCGGCCGTGATGGTCAGGCCATAGCGGCGTTTATCTGCATTCACCTGTGCTGAAAAACGGCGCAGGTCTTCAAGCTCACTGGCGGTCAGGCTTTGTGCAAAGGGCACGGCAGCGTTGCGCGCTGGTCCGTAATACAGCTGGCGGAATTCGTTGATGGATTGCAGCGTGCGCTCGCGGAAAACGCCATCGGGTGTTTCGCGGCCAATCACAAAATCGATGGTTTGCAGCAGGCGCTGTTGCTCGCTTGGTGAAACAGTGAAGGTAAAACTTGGGCGTTCTTCGGCTGGTGTGTAATACGAAGCAGAAGGGCACTGGTTTTCAGCAGGCTCGCTTTGTGGTGCAGCGCTTTGTGCAAAGCTTGCCGATGGTGTCGCCACCGGCGTGGCGCCGACAACAGCAAGGGCCGTTACGGTGGTAAAGGCAGGGCGCGCAGCACGGCGCAGGGCTGATTTCTTCATGTAAGACATCCCATTTATTTGCAGCGATTTTGTGATGGGATTAACGTAAATAAAAACAGGCTTTTCGTAAAGAGGGAATGTGCCATCAGGGGCATTTAAAAAACGTTTAATTTCAGTTGGTTAGCCTGTATCAAGTGGGCTGCCCCAGTTCCAGTATCGACAAACTTGAGCCACGGACCTAATTTCATGTGGGTAGTTTTTTAAATCAGGGAGTTTTTATCATGGCTAAAAAAGTCACGAGCAAGAAAAAATCAAAAAAGAGCACAGCACCCAATACGGCCGTCGCCAAACCTCTGTCGGCGTTGCTGGCCGATAGCTATGTGTTGTTGTTGAAAACACAAAACTATCATTGGAACGTGACAGGCCCGTATTTCAATACACTGCACACCATGTTCCAGACACAATACGAAGACCTGTTTGCCGCCGTTGACCTGACAGCAGAGCGCCTGCGCGCGATTGGTGTCAAGGCACCGGGCAGCTTTACGGCTTTTGCAAAGTTAAGCGACATCCGTGACGAAACCGGATCACCCAACGCCACCCAGATGATTAAAAATCTGGTGAAAGATCAAGAAACGATCATCAAGACAGCGCAGGCATTGGTTGATGCCGCAGACGACGCAGACGACGAAGCCACAGAAGATCTGGGCATCGAACGTCTGCAAGTGCATCAGAAAAATCTGTGGATGCTCAAGGCGCATCTGGAATAAAAAAAGCCCCGGGTTTCCGGGGCTTTTTTTTTAATCAAAACCACATCGTATAAACGTTTATAGGTGGCTTGAGCTTTGGTTTGACCGCAGGGTCACGGCCCGCCAGCCACAGGGCGGCGTCGATGTCTTGTGCGCGCAGCTGGCCTTCATGCGCCATGATGGCGCAGGCGGAAATGGTGGCAGCACGCAGGTCGCGCATGACGTCGTCTTTTTCAGCGTAAGGCTTGCGCGCGACAAGCGCTTCTTCAAATTCCTTTGACAGCTTGATCACGCCAAGGCCTTCAAGCACTTGTGGCAGCACATAGTCTGATGCCACAGGCAGATCGACGGTTACGCTCACACCGCGGCTTTCAAGGTGGCCGGCCGTCATCAGTGCAGCCAGGATAACTTTTTTGCGGAAAGGGTCTGATTTAAAGCTTTGCGGAAAGATATCGGCCACCGCATTGATGAAATCAAAATCAAAATGCAGGTTGCCTTTTTGTGTGCGCATCAGCTTGTCGAGTTTTTTGTAAGCCTTGCGGGATGAAAATTCAGAAAACATAGTCAGGCGATCATCGGCAAAAGGCACGCCGTCCATCAGGGGCTGCAGCTTGCCTTGCAGTTTTTCGGGGTTGCGCACATCAACATAGGGCAGGGCTTTGGCGGTGCGGATTTCATCCATCTTGGCAACCATGGCGGCGGCGCCCGATCCATTCAGGTGCCATTTTTGCGGCTGTCCTTGATCGTCGGGGTAAATAAAGCCGCCCTGTTGTGCGCAGACAACGGCCATTTCAAAAAAGATGCGGGTTGGATTAACCTTGCCAGTCTTGGCGGCTTCGCTGATGTAATTGTCCCATGCAGGGGCGGTGCCTGCGGCCTTGTTAAAGCTTTGGGTCAGTTCGCTCAGACGTTTTCTGTCGATTGAAACATGCGGCGAATTCATGGTCAGCGCGTGGCAGCTGGCCAGAAACGATTTGATATTGTCGGTATAGGGCATGGGGCGGGTGTGATTTGCCATGACAGGTCTCCTGCGCATATTTTGCTATGCCACAGGGTTTAGACCCGCTGGGTGGTTATGTCAAGGTTTCGCCATCACCGTTGAAATGATTGGCCAAATGGTCAATCAGGGCGCGCAGTCTTGCGCTCATATGGCGTTGCAATGGCCAGACAGCATAAACGGGCAGGGGCGGGTGTTCGTGTTCGGCCAGCACAATTTCAAGCCGTCCTGCCATGATGTCAGCGCCCACAATAAACGTCGGCAAAAACGCAAGGCCACACCCATCGCGTGCCGCCGTTGCCAATAACGCGCCACTGTCAGACATCAGCCTGCCGCTGATCGGTTGCCACCAGTTGCGGCCCTGTGTTTGAAAAGGCCAGGCGTTGCTGGCGCGCCCACGACCTTGCTCATGACTATAGCGCAGGCAATTGTGGCTGATTAAATCGGCTGGTTGTTGGGGGCGGCCATGTTGATCAAGATAAGCAGGGCTGCCCACCACCACGCGGCGCGTATCGGCCAGCTTGCGTGTGACCAGTGTTTCGTTTTCTGGCGTACCGATAAAAATGCCAAGGTCAGCGTCCTCGCGTGCGAAATGCACGGGATCATCGCTGATCATCA
>JBEIPH010000170.1:0-3936 GCA_040377115.1 Micavibrio sp.
GCTTCGTTGGAAATATAGCCCGAGGTAAACAGCAAGGCGGCTTCTTTGCCATGCAGGTCGGCCAGCGATTTTTCAAGTTCGACGTGATAATGGCTGGTGCCGGAAATATTGCGCGTACCGCCCGCCCCAACGCCGTGACGCTTGGCGGCATCCGCCATGGCGGCAATCACATCAGGATGCTGGCCCATGCCCAGATAATCATTGCTGCACCAGATGGTGACCTGTTTGGCTGTGCCATCCGCACGGCGCCACAGCGCCTTTGGGAAAGCACCGGTTTGTCGTTCAAGATCGGCAAAAACGCGATAGCGTCCTTCGCGGTGAAGCTCTTGAATCCGGTGATCAAAAAAACTGTCGTAAAAGCCGCGCGCGGTATTGGCTGTCTCTTTTTGAGGATCGGGCAAAATACGGAAGGGCACGGTGGTCATGGCGACAGGCTTTCTGTGAAAAACGTGTGAATTGTTTTACACCTTCCCGCCAAGGCGGTGCAAGGGAGCAGAATATGGTTTAATTTTCATATTGCTTAAACCTCAAGGGCTGCCAACAGGCCGCAAAATCACCGCTAGACCCTTTTGAATCATACGTTTAATCTCAATGACATGATTATCGTTTTCGGGTCCATGAACGTCGATCTTGTTATGCCGGTTGGGCACTTCCCCAAGCCAGGTGAAACCGTGTTGTGCGCAACCGATTATCTCAGCCGCACAGGCGGCAAAGGGTCCAACCAAGCCGTGGCCGCAACACGCGCCGGTGGCAAGGTTGCAATGGTAGGCAAAGTCGGCGATGACGGATTTGGCCGCCGCTGCATCAGCAACCTGAAAAGCCAGAGCGTGTGGACAGCCGGTATCGGCGTGTCAGAACGCCCGACAGGATGCGCGACAATCGCCGTAGACAGCCGCGGCGCAAACTTTGTGATGGTTGCACCGGGTGCAAATTTTGATGTCACTGCCGATCAAGCGCCCGATGAAGTGCTGGGCAAGCAAAGCATTGTCCTGACACAGCTTGAAGTCACACCGACAGAAAGCTACACCGTGCTCAAGCGCGCACACAAACTTGGTGCGATTACTATTTTGAATGCCTCACCGGCACATACACTGCCACGCGATATGATTGCCTGTGTTGATTATCTTATCGTCAACGAAATCGAAGCGCTGCAAGTCGCTGCAGGTCTTGGCATCTCTGCCAAAGACGTTTTGGATCTCGCACGCCAACTGGCAACACTGGCTGCAAACATCACTGTGATCATCACCCTTGAGGCACGCGGATCAGTTGCTGCACGCGGTGATAAAATATGGGCCACACAAGCCCTGAAAGTCGAAGCGGTTGATACGACCGGTGCCGGCGATGCTTTCTGCGGTATTTTTGCGGCGGGACTGCAAGCTGGTCTTGACTGGCTGGCCGCACTGCACCGTGCTAGTGCCGGTGCCAGCCTTTCGTGCCTTGGCCTTGGGTCACAGGCAGGCATGCCTTTTGCCGCCGACATTGACGAAGCCGTCAAGCAAATCGGCGGACCCGAACTGGTTTCTTAAAAAAAAGTATACTTACGCTTTCGCGGCTTGCGCTTGTTGCGCACGCAGACGGTTGATCTCGCTGATATAGATCGCCTCAAAGCTAACAGGTGTGAGGAACAGCGGCGGATAACCACCTTGCGACGTTGCCGAGGCGATGATTTCGCGGGCAAACGGGAAAAGCAGCTTGGGTACTTCAACCAATACAGCTGGCTGATGGTTTTCTTTGGGGATGTTGCGCAGAATAACCAGCGCCCCGTATGACAGATCAATGATAAAGGCGATTTTATCTTCGCCGCGCTTTTTGGCTTCAACACGCAGGTTGATGTTTACTTCGTAGGTGTCGTCTTTGATAACCGCGTGCTTGAGGAAAATCTGCACGTTGGTTTCAGGTGCGCCCCAGCCGCCGATCAGGCTTTCTGGTGCGTTTGGATTTTCAAACGACAAATCGCGGATATATTGCGCAATAACCTGAATATTTGGCTGGTTTTGCACGGCAGCGGCGGCACCTGCCGGGTTTTGCGCTGGCGTGGTTGCAGCTGATCCGGTGGTGATTGTTTTGTTGTCTTTGCCGTTATCTTTATTTTTTGCCATGGCGGTTACCGCGCTCCTGCTCGTTAAAAACTGCTTTATTATTATCAGACTTGATAATAGCTAAACAAGGGAAGAGCGTTGTCTATTGCCATAAGCGTTATGGCTTTTTATCCGGATCAACTTCTTCATAAACGGCATCGATCACCGGTGACTTGTTTTGAAAGCGTTGCGCACGTTCAAACGCCTGTTCAGCAAATTTTTCTGCCGCCGCACCCGGATGGGCCTGTACATAGCGGCGCAAGAGGGCACGTGCGGGCCCCAGCAGCAAGAAAGCGGCCGCAATATCGCTGATAAAACCGGGGATCATCAGCAACAACCCCGCCAAAAACAGGCACAGCGTATCAAAACTGGTGGCTTCGCGTGTTCCCGCCTGCACAGCGCGGCTGTCATCTGCGGAACGGCGGATCAGCCTGAGCCCAAGCCAAAAGGCCACAAAAACCCAAACAATCGTCAGGCCAGCACCAATACGGCCGCCAATCATGGCAAATCCGAAGATTTCGGCAATCACCGCCAGAAAAAATGGTGAGAACAGCAGTGGCATAACAATAGGCCTCCGGTTGACAATCAGGCAGCAGGCATGGAAAGCTGACCACCTGCGGCATATGTTATTTAAAGCATAATTGACCGCCATCAAGAGGGAATTGCCAGCGTGGCCATAGATATCCTGATTTTCGCCGCTATAGCCGTTTTTTTGGTCCTGCGCCTGAACGGCGTGCTGGGCACCAAACGCGGGGATGAGCGCCAGCGCCCCAATCCTTTTGCCGAAAAACCAGAAGAGCCAAAACCGCTGAAGTCACCAGCCAATGCGAATGGCACCGTGATTGAACAAACAGCGGCGTCAATCGCACCAGCCCCGCAGTTTGCCCTTACGGATCTTGCCAGCTTTATTCACCTTGGCAGTGATGGCGGTGCGCGTATTCGCGAGGGGCTTGAGGATATCGCCAGTGCGGATATTTATTTTGATGTCGCCAGCTTTATCGGTGGCGCCAGATATGCTTTTGAAATGGTCGTTACCGCCTATGCACGCGGCGATCTTGCAACACTCAAGCCACTGTTAAGCGCCAAATTGTTTGGCGATTTCAGCAGCGGCGTTCAGTCCCGCATGGCCGCTGGCCACACCAGCGAGATCACCATCCACCGCATCAAACAGGCGCGCATCATCGATGCACGCCTTGGTGGCACCATGGCCTATATCACCGTTGATTTCGATGTCGAGGAAACCGCCGTCACCCGTGACAGCAGCGGCAACATCATTGATGGCCACCCTGATCGTATCTTTAGCGTTGAAGATATCTGGACATTTACGCGCGACACACGATCAACCGATCCAAACTGGACGCTGATCGAAACCCGCGCCGCCGACACCGCAGCCAGCACATGAAAAAACATCTCGCTCTTGCTTTTTGTTTGTTGATGGCCGGTTGTGCCGGCGTTAGCAGCACTGGTCCTGATCGCGTCAGCCTGCGTGAAGTGTCTTTTGCCGAGCTGGCGGGCTGGAAAGCCGATGACCTTGCCCCAGCCCTTGCAGCGTTTCATACCTCTTGCACAGCACTCGGTAAAAAAAACAACGCGGCCCCGATGGTCGGCGGCTTTGCCGGCACGGTTGGTGACTGGAAAGGCGTTTGTGCAGCCGCCACGCTTGTACCCGCCAATGACAGCGCCAGCGCGCGCGTGTTTTTTGAAACGCAATTTACGCCCTATGCCGTCAGTGGCAACAAGGGGCCCGAAGGGCTTTTTACAGGTTATTACCAACCCGTCCTCAAAGGATCGCTTGAGAAAAAAGCACCTTACCTGACACCGCTTTATGTGCGCCCGTCTGATCTGGTTACCGCCGACC
>JBEIPH010000055.1:0-6558 GCA_040377115.1 Micavibrio sp.
CACCAGTAACTGCGGCACCCGTTAAAACCGAGGGCCGCATTTTTGTCTCGCCACTGGCCAAGCGGATTGCCAAAGAAAAAGGCATTAATCTTTCTAGCGTGAAAGGTTCTGGCCCGCATGGCCGTATTGTGGTTGCAGACCTTGGCAAAGCGCCAGCTGCTGCAGCACCATCAAAAGCGCCGCAACCTTCTGTGGCAGCGCCAACGGGCCCAGATGCCCGCGCTTTGGCGGATGCCTACGGTATTCCTTACGAACTGATCCCCAATTCGGGTGTGCGCAAGGTGATTGCCCGCCGTTTATCTGAATCAAAACAGACTGTGCCGCATTTCTACCTGACCATTGATTGCGATATTGATGCGCTGCTGGGTTTGCGCAAACAGCTGAATGACAATGCCGAAGGTTTCAAACTGTCGGTGAATGATTTTGTCATCAAGGCAACGGCGCTTGCCCTGACCAAATTCCCCAAGGCCAACGTATCGTGGACAGACGAAGCAATTGTTCAGTACAGCCGCGCCGACGTATCGGTTGCTGTTGCCACGGACAATGGTCTGATCACACCGATCATCAAGGACGCGTCTACCAAGTCGCTCAAGGATATCTCTAACGAGATGAAAGACCTCGGCCTGCGCGCCCGCGAAGGCAAGCTGAAACCAGCCGAATTCCAAGGTGGCACGATTTCTGTTTCAAACCTTGGTATGTTTGGCATCAGCTCGTTTTCCGCCATCATCAACCCGCCGCAAGCAGCCATTTTGGCCGTGGGTGCGGGCGAACAGCGCGCTGTGGTGCGCGATGGTCAGGTAAAAGTGGCCAATATGATGACAGTCACGGCCTCGTTTGATCATCGCGCCATTGACGGTGCAGTTGGTGCCGAATACCTGCAAGTTTTCAAAAAATTGATCGAAAACCCGATGGGGTTGATCCTCTAAGGAGCATGTAATGAAAAAAGACAACACAAAAACCCTGCGTGAAATCGCCGCTGAAGTGTTTCCAAACAAACGCGACAGACAATATTGGATGCGCAAATCCAATATGTTTCTTGATGGCGCTTCGCCGCGTCAGAAAATGAAAACAGCCAAGGGTGCCGAGCAAGTTGAACAGCTGCTGGGTCGCATCAAATACGGCGTTTACTGCTGATGTCTGCGCAGAATTTTGATATCGCCGTTATCGGCGGCGGACCAGGTGGATACGTTGCCGCCATTCGTGCCGCACAACTAGGCTTTAGCGTCTGTGTGATTGAACGTGCAGAACTTGGCGGTATTTGCCTTAACTGGGGTTGCATACCGACCAAAGCGTTGCTGCGTTCATCGGAACTGTATCACATGATGCACCGCGCCGAAGAATTCGGCCTGAAGGTTGAAAAGATCAGCTATGACTTTACCAAGGTCATCGAACGCTCCCGCAAAGTTGCAGCGCAGCTTTCCGGTGGTATTAAACATCTTTTGAAAAAGAACAAAGTCACAGTTATTGAAGGCAATGCCAAGCTAACCGGCAAGGGCGGTATTGCTGTTACCAAAGACGACAAACCCGTTGCCACTGTTGCCGCCAAGCATATCATTATCGCCACAGGTGCGCGGGCCCGTGTGCTGCCGGGGCTGGAGCCTGATGGCAAGCTGATCTGGTCTTACCGCGAGGCAATGACACCAAAAACCATGCCAAAATCTGTTTTGGTTATTGGCTCAGGTGCAATTGGCGTTGAATTTGCCAGCTTCTATCGCTCGATGGGTGCCGAAGTCACCATCGCCGAGGTAATGGACCGTATCGTGCCTGTTGAAGACGTTGAAATTTCCGCCTTTGCCAAAAAAGCGTTTGAAAAACAGGGCATGAAAATCCTGACCAGTGCCAAAGTTGTCAAACTGGAAAAGGGTGCAGACAACGTCACCGCCCATATCGAAGTAGGCGGCAAAACAGAAAAAATTACGGTTGATCGCGTTATTTCAGCTGTTGGTATCTCGGCCAACACTGAAAACCTTGGCCTTGAAAATACCAAAGTAAAACTTGATCGTGGCCATATCGTCACCAATGCCTATCTGCAAACCGATGAACCTGGTGTCTACGCCATTGGCGATGTGACAGGCGCACCATGGCTGGCACACAAGGCAAGCCACGAGGGTATTATCTGCGTTGAAAAAATCAAAGGCCTGCCAGATGTCCATCCGATGAAAAAGGAAAACATCCCCGGCTGTACCTATTGCCATCCGCAAATTGCGTCTGTGGGCCTGACGGAAGCCAAAGCAAAAGAAGCTGGCCATCAGGTCAAAGTTGGTAAATTTCCCTTTATCGGTAACGGCAAGGCGATTGCACTGGGTGAGCCAGAAGGTTTTGTAAAAACGATTTTTGATGCCAAAACAGGTGAACTGTTGGGCGCGCATATGATTGGCGCCGAAGTAACCGAAATGATCCAGGGCTATGTCGTGGGTAAAACGCTGGAAACAACCGAAGCTGAATTAATGCACACGGTTTTCCCACACCCCACCATGAGCGAGGCTATGCACGAAGCTGTGCTGGACGCCTATGGCCGCGTGATCCATTTCTAAGAAGCGTAAAGCCATGGACAAAAAACGTCGCAACGAATTTATTGATAAAATTAGGGAGCAAGGGCCGCAAAGCTTTATTGATGCTCTGGATGCGTATTTCCCAGACACCGCAACGCAAGATGGCATTCTGCGCGTTTTTCGCCAGCTTGATTTGCCGCTGCCCATAAATTCAGAACAATTTATGCCCGGTACCGACGGCATGCTGATTTTCAGCAACAAATACAGTCTGGTCATCCGCATCGAAAACAAAGACAAAAAGCCGGTAAAGCCCAGCCAGTGGGTGTTACAGCCCCTCGGCAGTGTTGAAATCGGCGATATCGTTGTTGAAATCTGCCCAGCCTGCAAGTTTGAGGACAACCGCGATAACTACAAATTAGTTAAAGCGGCCTTGAAAGAAGAGGGGATTAACTTCTGGGATACGGGCCTGCGCAATATGGGCCGTCTGCCATTTACTTCAAAACGCTTCCCGGATGGCGTTCCCGTTGTGGTTGATCGCCGCGCTGTAAAAATGATGAGCGATGCAATAGGGCCTGTGCGTCTTGGGCTTCAGGGTAAAAACTATGCGCCACTGAAAAAATCACTGCGCGCCGCGTTCAAAGATGCTGCAAAAGCGCCTGAGTTCCTGAACCTGTGCGAGGAATTTGTGGCCGCAGGCAAGCTGGTGGCGGGGTGGAACGATTATCATCCTCTGCCCGATAACAAGTGGGAAGGCAGCACACCAAAAGGCATGATCGCGGGCCAAAAGGCCGCGGCGTATGATCAGCTTTTTAAAAAGCGCGTTAGCGTCGACGCGGTGCCACAGGCGTTTCAATAATAGCAGCGGCGGATGGCTGATTAAACAGGATATGGCCCAGGGCCCGTGGTTTTACACTGTGTGGCGGATTGGTCATCACACCGCGCGCAATAGCCATGCCATCTGCTTTGGTATGTGCTTCTTTCATCACATCATGGGCAAATTTGTTAAAGGCATCGGCGTAATGCAGTGCTTCGGGCATATCGACAAAGACGTTTCCACCCTCGCTTAATACCGTTGATATGGCGTCAAGGGCGGCGTCGCGCAGAATACCCTGCTGGTTAAATGCATGCTGTGCAACACTCAGGCTTCTTTTACCTGTATTATCAGCAAGCAGCCTCATAAATGGTGTGTCTGGTTTTTCTGGTGTTTGCATGTATTAGTTTCCTTTTACAGCTGGTATGTGCGGTGAAGAGGCGTTTTGAAATTCAACATTCTTAAAGACAAAGATATTGCTGTAGGGATGTTTGACTTCTTTCATCAAATCTTTGGCAAGTTCACGGATAAGCAGGTTGCTTTGCTGCCATTTGTCCGAGCTTTCAGATGAAAGTTCGAAAGACAGATCTTTGAACGTCTTGAGCGCCAGACGCGCTTGTTCGACTTTTTCTGGGCGCAAGGCGCCGTGCTCATCAATCAAATCTGCGGCGGAAAAAGATTCGGTTACCCGTGCGACACGGCTGAATTGCAGCCTGATTTCCATGATCCGATTGGGCATACTGAACACCTTGAAATAACAATACAGCCTTATTATTATGTATAATTATTAAAATACGCTTAAAATAGCTGGACCTTGACGTCTAAAAGGCTAGATTAGCGCTTATGGAAGAAACACCAGAGCAGCCACAAACAGCCAAAAAAGCCGAATTTCGCCATCCTGAAAAGCGCAATCGGCCAGACAGCCCCATTTTGCGCAAGCCGGAATGGATCAGGGTAAAAGCGCCCACATCTGCCGAGTATCACGAAACCGGCAAGATCATGCGCCAGCTCAACCTTGCCACCGTGTGCGAGGAAGCGGCCTGCCCGAATATCGGTGAATGCTGGAAGCAAAAACACGCAACCTTCATGATTTTAGGCGCGACCTGTACGCGCGCATGTTCATTCTGTAACGTGGCCACGGGTATTCCCGATAAACTTGATCCGTTCGAAGCCGCGCGTGTGGCAATCGGCGTGCAAAAACTTGGCCTGAAGCACGTTGTGGTGACTTCGGTTGACCGTGACGATCTGGCCGATGGCGGGGCAGAGCAATTTGTTAAAACCATCGGGGAAATTCGCCGTCTGTCACCTGGCACCACCATCGAGATCCTGACACCAGATTTCAAGGACAAACAAGGCGCCGCAGAGGCGATCGCTGCCGCGCGCCCTGATGTGTTTAACCACAACCTTGAAACCGTGCCACGTCTGTATCCGACCATTCGCCCGGGCTCGCGTTACTTTACCTCCCTTGAGCTGCTTAACCGTGTCAAAAAGATCGACCCGACCATTTTTACCAAATCAGGCCTGATGGTCGGCCTTGGCGAGAGCAAGATGGAAATCATGCAGGTGATGGATGATTTGCGTGCCGCTGACGTAGATTTCCTGACCATTGGCCAGTATTTGCAGCCAACGCCAAAACACGCCGCCCTTGAGCGCTATGTGACACCAGAAGAATTCCAGTCATACGAGAAAATTGCCCGCGCCAAAGGGTTCCTGATGGTATCTGCATCGCCACTGACACGTTCGTCGTATCATGCCGATGCTGACTTTGAAAAACTGCAGGCAGCAAGAGCGGCAAAAATCGCTTCTGCGACTTAAAAATGCCATCCCACAAAGAAACACGCATCCTGCCATACACAGCCGAACAGCTGTTTGGCTTGGTCATGGATATCGAAAAATATCCGGAGTTTTTGCCCTGGTGCCTTGCGGCGCGGGTTAATACGCGCAAAAGCAACTATCTCGAGGCTGATGTGATTGTGGGCTATAAAATGTTCCGCGAGGTTTTTTCATCCCGCGTGCATATGATCCGCCCCAATGCGATCGAGGTTGAATACCTCAAAGGCCCGATGCGACACCTGCACAACAAATGGGTTTTTACTGACCTCAAGTCGCACCGCTGCGAAGTTGATTTTTTTGTCGATTTTTCACTGAAAACAAAACTATTTGAAAGTCTGGTAGACCAGTTCTTTCACAAGGCGCTTGTCAGGATGATCACCGCTTTTGAAGAAAGAGCGAAAAATCTATATAACTGAATAATAACGATAAAATATCATATGTTTGACATAACTGTTTCAACGGGGTATGTTATTAAATCCTGTGAAATCAAAGAAAGTCACCATCATGACACAAGAAAACCAAGGCCAGAAAAAACAGCTTCCTTTTCCTTCAATCGAAGCCATGGAAGTCATGGCCTATATCGAAGAAATGAAAGACAAGCTTTCTGACCACGGCGTTTCATGGAAGGTTATCGACCAGCTTAAATTCGATGTTGGATCCTATGTTATCAAGGACGCCAGCTGCCGCGAGATGTTTAACAGCGCCAGCCGTTATTTCGCTGATGGCGAACAATTTTTCGAGATTTCAATCACCACAGATGCCAGCATGCGTGAGGGTGTTTGCAGTGCGGACAAGCATTTCCTTGCCATGCCGGAAAAAACCCAACAGGTTAAACTGGCCGCAGAAATCGTGCTTGAAACAATGACACGCGTCGAAGACGCCTTGCCGCGCGTATCAGGTGCGCGTCTGCAAACAGGACCAGCCGAAATGGAAGGCACGCCATTTAAGGCAACCATTTGCACCCGCCGCGATCTGACAGATTTTTTCCGTGTTGCTTGCGATATCCTTGAAAGCCGCTTGCCAGAAGTGACCGGAAAACACCGCCCGATGCGCGATCCGTCGCTGCCTTCGCTGGGTTAAGCGCGGTCAATTTCCAGCTGAAGCGTTTCAAAGGCCTTACGTACAGTGGCCAGACGCACATCTGACCTGTCACCAGCAAAGTTATTCTTGATCGTGTAGGTATCAACCTTGCGGCCATTTGCAAGCCCGATGTAAACCAGACCAACCGGCTTTTCATCCGTGCCGCCACCTGGCCCCGCGATACCCGTAACAGCAATAGCAATATCGGCATGCGATGATCTGAGCGCACCGATAGCCATTTCAAGCGCTGTTTCAGAACTGACAGCACCAAAATCGCCGATGGTTTTGCGTTCTACATCCAGCTGCGCCATTTTGGCGTCATAGGAATAAGAAACAAATCCG
>JBEIPH010000129.1:0-4486 GCA_040377115.1 Micavibrio sp.
GTGTTTAAAATGATGGATCTTATTCCGGATGCACTGAGCCGCTGGTATGGAGTACCGCGTGACCAGAGCTTTAACAGCGATAACGAAATGGGTGCGCTTGTTGCGGCAACTACAGCCCTTAAGGGTGTGGGCTCGCCGTTTGGCAAGAAGGGACCCCAGCAGGTTGAAGTTGTTAAGCCCAAAAACGGGGAGGACCCCTCGGTTGAGACGGGGTCGCCTCCTAAAAAATAGATTGCCAAGCTTGGCGAAAACCACCCGACCTCACAGGTCGGGTGGTTTTCTTTTATGGGCTTTTTTTAGCGGCGGATGCACGTTAGAATCACCGGTGGATCAAAACCGGAGATTTCATAAAATGACGCCGTCGTGCGCCAGCACCCATCATTCTGCACGCCGTATTGGCGCGGTTACGGCACTGGCGTTACTGGCCGTGCTGGCCATGCCCGCAGCGGCAGTGGCGCAGGATCGCGCGGTATCTGGCCACGGTCTGTCGATGTATGGCGATTTGAAATATCCCGAAGGCTTTGCGCATTTTGACTACGTATCGCCCGAGGCACCCAAGGGTGGTGCGCTGCGCCTGGCGGCTCTTGGCACTTTTGACAATCTCAATCCTTATATCCTCAAAGGTGTGGCGGCGGCTGGCCTCGGCTTGACGTTTGACACATTGATGACGGACAGCAGTGACGAAGCGCTTGCGGAATATGGCCTGCTGGCGGCGCGTGCCGAAATGCCCGCCGATCGTAGCTATGTGGTGTTTGATTTGCGTCCCGAAGCGCGCTTTCATGACGGCGCGCAGGTCACAGCGCAAGACGTGGTTTTTACCTTCAACACGCTGCTTGAAAAAGGCCATCCGTTTTACAAGGCCTATTACGGGGACGTAAAAGAAGTAAAAGCCGAAGGCAAGTTGCGCGTGCGTTTTACGTTCAAGGTTGCTGGCAACCGCGAGCTGCCTATCATCATGGGGCAGATGCCCGTGCTGCCCAAACATTTCTTTGCCGGCAAGGATTTCAGTGCCACCACGCTGCAGCCCGTGCTTGGCAGTGGGCCTTATCGTGTAAAATCCATCGATGCGGGGCGCAAGATCGTTTACGAACGCGTCAAGGATTGGTGGGGCAAAGATTTGGGTGTTGCGCGCGGGCGTTTCAATTTCGACACCATCAGCTACGATTTTTATCGCGATCAGGCCGTATTGCTGCAGGCCTTGCTGGCGGGTGAATATGACTTGCGCGAGGAAAACATCGCCAAGGCCTGGACGGATGACTATAAACACCCTGCAATCACGCGCGGTGATATTATCAAGGCCGAAATTCCCCATGACCTGCCCACGGGCATGCAGGGGTTTGTCTATAACACACGGCGCGGTATGTTTGCCGACCCGCTGGTGCGCGAGGCGCTGAACTACGCATTTGATTTTGAATGGTCAAACGCCAATTTCGCCAGCGGTACCTATAAACGCACCGACAGCTACTTTGAAAACTCCGAACTGGCCAGTGCGGGGTTGCCACAGGGGCGCGAGCTTGAAATTCTGCGTGACCTTGCGACGCGCTATCCCGCGGACGTGCCTGCGCGTGTCTTTAGCGATGTCTACGCCAATCCGAAAACGGGCGGTACGGGGCGTGATGCGCGCGCCAATTTGCTGCGTGCCAAGGCCTTGCTGGAACAAGCGGGCTGGCGTGTCAACAGTGATAAAAAACTGGCCAAAGATGGCGCGGTTTTCAATTTTGAAATTCTGCTTTCAAGCCCCGCGTTTGAACGCTGGGTACTGCCCTTGGTTGGCAACCTTAAAAAACTCGGCATTACGGCCAAGGTGCGTACGGTTGACGCGGCGCAATATCAAAACCGCCTTGATGGTTTTGATTTCGACATGACGGTGGGCACCTTCGGGCAATCGCTGTCACCGGGTAACGAGCAGCGTGATTTCTGGCATTCCAGCAAGGTGGGCGAGCGGGGCAGCCGCAATACTGCGGGTATTAAAAACCCCGCAATTGACGCATTAATTGACATGATCATCAATGCGCCTGACCGCGAAGAACTGATTGCGCGCGTGCATGCGCTTGACCGTATTTTGTTGTGGAATTTCTATGTCATTCCGCAATGGCATATCGACTATCACCGCGTGGCCTACTGGAATAAGTTTGGCCGCCCGGCAACACCCGCCAAATATGGCTTGGGTATTGCCGATACGTGGTGGATCGATGTGCAAAAAGAAGCCGCCCTGCCCAACCACCGCCGTGCCACCGGCACGCGTGCGCTGACGGAGTAACCAGACCATGGCCGCCTATATCCTGCGTCGACTTTTGCTGATGATCCCCACCTTGTTTGGCATCATCCTGCTCAATTTTTTCATCGTCCAGCTGGCGCCGGGCGGGCCGGTTGAACAAATGATCGCCAAACTGCAGGGTATGGATACATCGGCCACTACGCGATTTACCGGTGGCGGCAGCGACGTGGCAGCGACCAGCCAGCAGGCGCAAAACCTCAGCAGCAGCAGCGGCTCAGGCAAATACCGCGGCGCACAGGGGCTGGACCCCGAATTCATCGCCAGTCTTGAAAAACAGTTCGGCTTTGACAAACCGGCCGGCGAGCGGTTTTGGCTGATGCTTAAAAACTATCTGCGTTTTGATTTCGGCGATAGTTATTTTCAGGACAAAAAAGTGGTCGATCTGGTGCTGGAAAAAATGCCGGTGTCGATCTCGCTCGGGTTGTGGACAACGTTGCTGATCTACCTGATCTCGATCCCGCTTGGAATCAAGAAAGCGATGCGCGACGGATCGCCCTTTGATGTCTGGACCAGTGGCGTGATTGTGGTCGGCTATGCCGTGCCCGGGTTTTTGTTTGCGATCATGCTGATCGTCTTGTTTGCGGGCGGCACCTATCTTGACTGGTTCCCGCTGCGTGGCCTGATGTCGGATAACTGGGAGGAGCTCAGCTGGCCTGCGCGGATTCTTGATTATTTCTGGCATCTGGCACTGCCCGTTACGGCGATGGTGATCAGCGGCTTTGCGGGGCTGACTATCCTGACCAAAAATTCGTTCCTCGAGGAAATCAACAAGCAGTATGTCTTGACCGCGCGTGCCAAAGGTTTGGGCGAGCGTTACATTTTGTACCGCCATGTGTTTCGCAATGCGATGCTGATCGTGATTGCGGGATTTCCGGCGGCACTGATGGGGATTTTTCTGACAGGATCATTGCTGATCGAAACCATTTTCTCGCTTGATGGGCTGGGGCTGCTGGGTTTTGAATCTGCCCTTAACCGCGACTATCCCGTGATGTTTGGGACGCTCTATATCTTCACCTTGCTGGGCTTTGTTATCAAGCTGGTCAGCGATTTGATGCTGACATGGGTTGACCCCCGTATTGACTTCCAGTCGCAGGAGGCGCGCGCATAATGGCACTCGTCACACTCTCGCCCATCGGGCAACGCCGCTGGAAACAGTTTCGCCGCAACGGCCGCGGGTTTTGGGCGCTGTGGATTTTTCTGGCGCTGTTTACCATCAGCCTTTGTGCAGAAATCGTCGCCAACGACAAACCGATTGTCGTCATGCACAAGGGTGAGCTTTATGCGCCGGTGCTGAAATCCTACCCCGAGACGACCTTTGGCGGGGAATTTGAAACCGAAGCCGATTACCGCGATCCCTATGTCGAAGAACTGATCAATAAAGACGGCTGGATGGTCTGGCCGTTGATCCGTTATTCCTACGACACCATCAATTACCGCCTGACGGTGGCGGCACCTGCGCCGCCAAGTGCCGAAAACTGGTTGGGCACGGATGACCAGGGGCGTGATGTTCTGGCGCGTCTGATCTACGGCTTCAGGTTGTCCGTACTGTTCGGTTTGACGCTGACACTGCTGGGCAGTTTGATCGGTGTCACGGTTGGCGCGATGTCGGGGTATTTCGGCGGCTGGGTTGATTTGCTCAGCCAGCGCTTCATGGAAATCTGGGGCGGCATGCCGGTCTTTTTCCTGCTGATTATCCTCTCCAGCGTTATCGCACCCGGATTTTTCACCCTGCTGGGCTTGATGGTGTTGTTTTCATGGATGGCATTGGTTGATGTCGTACGTGCGGAGTTCCTTAAGGCGCGCAACCTTGACTATATCCGTGCCGCGCGCGCCCTTGGCGTGTCAACGCCGCGCATCATGTTCCGCCATGCACTGCCCAATGCGATGGTGGCGGCACTGTCGATGATGCCGTTTGTATTGACGGGGTCGATCACCACTTTGACCGGTCTTGATTTCCTTGGCTTTGGTATGCCCCCCGGGTCGCCTTCGCTGGGCGAGCTGCTGTCGCAAGGTAAAAACAATCTGCAGGCACCGTGGCTGGGCATGACGGCGTTCGTGTCGCTGGCGGTGCTGCTGTCATTGCTGACGTTTGTGGGCGAGGCGACGCGCGATGCCTTTGACCCGCGTAAAATTTTCAGGGAGTAACCCGCATGGCTTTGCTTGAAGTTGAAAACCTCAGCGTTGAATTCGTCAACGGCCCCAAGGTCA
>JBEIPH010000195.1:0-3428 GCA_040377115.1 Micavibrio sp.
CGGCGTCGTCTTCGGTGATATCGGCACCAGTCCTCTCTACGCATTTCGTGAAGCATTGCACGCGGTATCGGGTGGCGAGGGTCACGCGGTGGCGCGCGAAAGCATCCTTGGCATTCTCTCGCTTGTCTTGTGGTCGATGACGCTGATCGTCACCTGCAAATATGTTGCCATGCTGATGAAGATCGACAACAAGGGCGAGGGTGGCACGCTTGCCCTGATGGCGCTGGCACGCCGCGTGATTTATCTTGATACCACATTGTTCCTTTATCTGGGCATGCTGGGTGCGGCACTTTTTTACGGTGACTCGATGATCACGCCGGCCATTTCGGTGTTGTCGGCGGTGGAAGGTTTGAAAATCATCGCGCCATCGTTTGAACCCTATGTGGTGCCTATCACCGTAAGTATTTTACTGGTGCTGTTCATGTTCCAGTCACGCGGTACGGCCACGGTATCAAAGCTGTTTGGCCCTGTGATGACCGTGTGGTTTGCAACGCTGGGCATTCTCGGTTTGATGCATATCACCGATGATCTGGGCATTTTCAATGCGTTCAATCCTCTCTATGGCATCCGCTTTCTTTTTGAAAACGGCATGGTCGGGCTGATCACCATGGGTGCGGTCTTTCTGGCGGTGACGGGGGCAGAGGCGCTTTATGCCGACCTTGGCCACTTCGGCCGCCAGCCCATTCAGGGTGCCTGGGGGTGGTTTGTATTTCCGTGCCTGACGCTCAATTATCTGGGGCAGGGCGCGATGGTGCTGGCCGATCCGTCAACGCTGTCCAATCCATTTTTCAGTCTGGCACCGCAAAGCATGCAGTTGCCGCTGGTCTTGCTGGCAACCTGTGCCACCGTCATTGCCAGTCAGGCGGTGATTACGGGTGCGTTCTCTCTGACCCGTCAGGCGATCAACCTTGGCTTGCTGCCGCGCTTGCACATCAAGCATACGTCGGTGCAACACTCCGGCCAGATTTACATGCCGCAGATCAATTACATGCTGATGTTTGGCGCGATCATTCTGGTGCTGGCATTCAAATCTTCCAGCGCGCTGGCCGCAACCTATGGCATCAGCGTGACGGGTGCGATGCTGGTGGATGGCATCATGGCGTTTTTCGTGGTCTGGCAGATCTGGGAATGGAAGTGGTGGAAAACCGCACTGGTGGTGGGGCCTTTCATCATCATCGAAAGCGCGTTCCTGAGCGCAAATATGCTCAAATTCTTCACCGGTGGCTGGGTGCCTGTGCTGATTGCGCTGATATTGATGACAATGATGCTGGTGTGGCTGCGCGGCAGTTTTATCATCAACAGCCGGTCATTCAAGCGCGACATGAAGCTGCGTAATTTCATCAAGACCTACCAGCAAAAATGGCACGATCTGGCGCGCGTACCCGGCACCGCGTTCTTCATGACATCAAACCCAGAAATCGTGCCGGCATCGCTGACGCAAAACCTCAATCACAACAAGGTTCTGCACGAAAAAAACATTTTGCTGTCCGTACAGATGGAAGCGGAGCCTTATGTGGAGGCGGCAACGCGCTTTCAGGTTGAAAAGCTTAATGATGATTTCACGCTGCTGATCGTGCGTTACGGTTTCAAAGAAGACATCGACCTGCAAAGTGATCTTATCAAGCTCAGCCGTCGCCCTGATATCGACCTGACGTTTGACTGGTCGCAGACATCGTTGTTCCTCAGCCGCCGCAGCCTGCGCACCGATCCGCGCTACGGCCTGCCCATCTGGCAGGATCTGATCTATGTGTTCCTGCACCGCCACGCCAGCGAGCCGACGGATTTCTACCGCCTGCCTGCATCGCGCGTGATCGAGGTCGGCCGCCAGACCTTTATCTGACGCGCACAAATTCATAGGTGCGAAGGAGAGAGTGGGGCGACCGATGGGGATTGAACCCACGACATCTTGGACCACAACCAAGCGCTCTACCACTGAGCTACGGCCGCCACAAGTGAGGGGGTTTATGACAGAATTCGCCTGCCACCGTCAAGTGTTAGCTGTGCCTGTTAATTGGGCGACTGCCTGATTTTTAGGCAGCGCGCGCATGCGTGAATTGAAAAATACCATTTAAAATCAATATTATAAATCTGGCACAACCTGTGCAATTCAGTGGCGGCTTTTAAGAACAGGAGCACCGCTACCATGAAGAAAATCGAAGCCATCATCAAACCCTTCAAGCTGGACGAGGTCAGGGATGCCCTGATCAAGGCCGGGGTCGAAGGCATGACGATCACCGAGGTACGCGGCCATGGCCGCCAAAAAGGTCATACCGAACTTTATCGCGGTGCCGAATATGCCGTCGATTTTCTGCCCAAGGTGAAGGTCGAGGTGGTGGTGGAGGCCGACATGGCCGACGCCGTGATCGAGGCGATTGAAACAGCCGCACGCACAGGCCGCATCGGCGATGGCAAAATTTTCGTCATGCCTGTTGAAAATGTCATCCGCGTACGCACGGGCGAGCGTGGCAAGAATGCAATATAAGTTTTACGCAATTTAAGTTTTACACGAAGACGCCATACACGAAGGAGCAACTCACGATGGCCACCAAGAAGACAAAAAAACCTGCTGCCAAGAAAACCGCCACCAAAAAAGTGCCCGACCAGCACATGGAAGCCATTCAGGCAGGCAAGCAGGATACGCGCGCGTTTTTCAAGCTGCTGCGCGACACCAAGGCCGAATACGTATCGTTCCGCTTTACCGACCTGCGCGGCAAGTTGCAACATACAGCACAGCATATCTCGACCGTCGATGATGCGCTGATCGCCGAAGGCATCATGTTTGACGGATCATCGATTGCAGGTTGGAAAGCGATTAACGAATCCGACATGGTGCTGCGCCCCGATGTGGCCACCGCCGTGCTTGACCCGTTCACGGCCATTCCCACCGTCAATGTGTTCTGCGATGTGTACGAGCCTGCAACGGGTAAGCCCTATAACCGTGACCCGCGATCAATCGCCAAAGCGGCCGAGGCGCATTTGCGCACAACCGGCATCGGCGACACGGCCTATTTCGGGCCAGAGGCGGAATTTTTCATTTTCGATGACGTGCGTTTTGACGTGTCGATGAACCGCGTGGGTTATCAGATCGACAGCGTTGAAAGCCCGCTTAACTCCGCGCGCGAATATGCGCATGGCAACCTCGCGCACCGTCCTGCCGTCAAGGGTGGTTATTTCCCCGTGGCGCCGATCGACAGCAGCGTTGACCTGCGCGCGGAAATGACATCGGTTTTGATGCGCATGGGCGTGCCGATGGAAAAACACCACCACGAAGTCGCACCTGCACAGGTTGAACTGGGGCTTAAATTCTCCACGCTCGTCAACAGTGCCGACAACATGCAGCTTTACAAATATGTCGTGCACAACGTGGCGCATGCCTTTGGCAAATCGGCAACCTTCCTGCCCAAGCCCGTTTACGGCGATAACGGGTC
>JBEIPH010000093.1:0-5154 GCA_040377115.1 Micavibrio sp.
ACACGCCAGTGGCTGGTGCGGGCAGGAAACCTTTGGCGATCAGCGCCATCTGGATTTTGCGTACCAGCGGGTCGCCTTTTACGGCTTTCGGCTTGGGGCCTGAATCAGCAGGCGTCATGTCGCCTTGGCCCACGGCTTCACCTGCGGCGGGTTCAACCATTTCGGCAGCGGTCAGGTTCTGGTTGATGTCTGATAGCTGGCTGTCAAGGCGGGCAAGCGCGCTTTTGGCGTCAGCATGGCCCTCGTCAGAAGCGGCCAGATACCACTGGCGCGCGCTGGCGATATCGATGGGGCCAACAAATCCGCTTTCATACAGCACGCCAAGGTTAAAGGCCGCCTGTGCCACACCTGCGTTGGCTGCTTGTTTAAAGAAGCTAACGCCGCGATCGATATTGCGTGCAGTGCCCACACCTTCGATATAGGCGATGCCAAGGTTGTACATTGCTTCGGGGTGGCCCAGTTCTGCCGCGCCCTCATACCAGCCAATCGCCTTGGTGATGTCTTTTTTAACGCCCAGTCCCTGCTGGAACATAACGCCAAGGTTATAGTGTGCATTGGCGATATTGCCATCAGCCGCCTGCGCAAACCAGTAAGCGGCGCGTTTATAATCCTGACGCACACCTTTGCCAGATGCATAAAGGGTGGCGAGGTCATGTTGAGCTTCCGGCACGCCTTCCATGGCGCGGGTTTCTACCGAGCGCAATTTTTGTGGCAGACGTTCGTCACGGCCGATTTCTGCACCGGCAACGATGGTGGGCACGCTGCTTTCCGCGACGACCGATGTGCTTTGGTCAGTTGCGGCGGGTGTTTCTTCTTGTGTCAGTTCTTCGGCAACGCTCAGGGGTTCTTCAACGGGCGTTTGTTCGGCCAGCGGTACGGCGGGGGTTGTGGTTTCTGTTTTTGCCGCTACCTGAGGTGCGGTTGTTTCTTCTTTGACAGGTTCTTTTACCGTGGCGGGGGCTTGGGCAACGGTCTCTGTTGTGGTTTCTTCTGCTACCGCGGTTTCAGATGTGGTGGCTGTTTCTTCGGTGGGTGCCACTTCGGGGGGTGTCTTTGCGATGTCTGTTGGTGGTGTTATCTCGCTGGCGGCGGTTTCATCGGCGGGGATGTTGGCCGCTTCAAACGTTTCTGTGGGAACTTCTGCGACATTTTGCCAATCGCTGGTTTTTTCTGCAGCAGGTTCGGGGAAGTCTGGGGCAGATGGCGGCGCTGTCAGCGCGGTCAGGCGGGTGGCTGATAATTCATTCAGGATTGCCACTTGCTCGGGTGTCAGTGCCGGTGTTGCCGGACGCAACAAAACAAGGCTCAGTGCCAAAATAGCGGCAGCGCTTGACATCAACGTCGCGCCAACCATCCAGGCGGGGGTTGTGCTGGCGGCAGGCGGCAGGGCGGCCATGGCACCACCTTCACCAACCAGCGGCAGATAAAGCTTGCCGGTTTTTTCATCAACCGTGGCGGCAGATTCAATCAGGGCCAGACGGCGTTGCAGGGTGACGCGTTCGTCATCCGCACGCTCAAGCTTGCGGCCCAGCATTTCGATGGCTTTGAACATTTCGGCATTGACGCGTTCCTGATGGACGCCATTTTGGGCGACGGGTGTCAAAGCCGTGCTTTCTGCCGAGGTGCTGACAGGAGGTGGTTTAAAGCCGCCAAAAGTTTGCGCCATGTGATGCCTGCCTTTATGGACGCACATACAGCTTTGCAGCTGCGGGTGCACCGGTGGGGTGGAAAGCCTGATATTTGTCTTATGCAATTGAGAAAGCTATCAGATTCTCCCCTGAACTCATAGCGTTAAAGTACGTTTTTAAGACTGCCCCCAGTGCGCTCGGGTGAGATATATCGGCTAAGTAGTTATTATTCATAACTATTTCAAATAAAATGAACAGCCGGTCATGTGGCTTGCTTTAGGGCGATTTTTTATTTATCTTCCGCGGGATTGATTGGCTGGCAACGGCCTGTTGGGGTATCGCCAAGCGGTAAGGCATCGGTTTTTGGTACCGACATCCCTAGGTTCGAATCCTAGTACCCCAACCATTCATCTTGCCTGTTCCCGCCTGAACAGTGAAACTGGTTGCCATGAAAACAGCCATCATCATCCCCGCCCGTTATGCATCAACCCGTCTGCCCGGCAAACCGCTGGCCATGATCGCGGGGCGGTCGATGCTGTCACGTGTCGTGGCGATTGCCCGCGTTGCGGCGCGCAAGGATGTAGAAAATATCAGCATCTATGTCGCAACCGATGATGCGCGTATTGCGGATCACTGTCGCGAAATTGGCGTTGAAAGTTTGCTAACACCTGCTGAATGCGCAACCGGCACAGACCGGATTATTGCAGCAGCCAATCAATTGCGCGAACAGCCGGATTTTATTTTAAACTTTCAGGGCGACGCGCCATTGACGCCCCCCGGATTGCTCAGTGCGCTGATTGACGGATTTGCCAAAGAGCCCTGTGACATTGTCACGCCGGTTACGCAGCTCAGCTGGCCAGCCCTTGATGACTTGCGCGAGAAAAAGAAAGTCACACCGTTTAGCGGCACGACCGCTACCTTTAATCTTGAAACAGGCCGCGCGCTTTGGTTTAGCAAAAACATTATCCCCGCCCTGCGTGCCGAAGATAAAGCCCGCACCAAAGGCGATATGAGCCCCGTGTTTCGCCATGTTGGCCTGTATGGCTACAGCCCCGCCGGGCTTGGTAAATACAGCCAGCTGCCCAAAAGCCTGTGGGAGGATTGCGAGGGGTTAGAGCAACTCCGCGCACTTGATCACGGCCTTTATATGCGTTGTATCGTTTACGATTATCAGGGCTGGCCAAGCTCGTCAGGTGTGGACAGCCCCGAGGATATCGTGCGTGCCGAAGCGCTGATCGCCAAACACGGCGAAATCCCCGGATTGTGGGAGGGTGCGTGATGACAACCCGCCTGCTGATCGCACGCCACGGCAATACGTTTAACAAGGGTGATGTTGTTACCCGCGTTGGCGGGCGCACCGATCTGCCTTTGGTGGCAAGTGGCGAACAGCAGGGCAGTGACCTTGGTCGCTATATTGCCAAGTGTGGCTGGATGCCCGCGGCTGTTTTTTCAGGGCCACTGCAGCGCGCGCGCAAAACAGCCGAACTTGCCTGCGCAGCGCTGGGGATTGATAGTGCTCGTGTGACAACGCTCGATATTTTTAATGAAATTGACTATGGCCCCGATGAAAACCAGCCCGAAGAAGCCGTTGTGGCGCGTCTGGGCGCGGCGGCCCTTGACGCCTGGAACAAAAATGCCGTCGTGCCAGATGGCTGGTGCGTTGACCCTGTGGCAATTGCCGATGCATGGCAGGAATTTGCCGCCGATGTGCTTGACCAATATCGGGGCAAAAACATTCTGGTGGTCACCAGCAATGGCATCGCCCGCTTTGCCCCGCATATAATCGGCGATTTCGAAAGATTTTCGAGCCGTCACGACATCAAGGTTTCAACGGGTGCGTTGTGCGTTTTTGAAAACAACGGCAGCGGCTGGGTTTGCGCAGGCTGGAACCTCAAGCCAAAAGACCATCTTCAGGTGGTGGCATGACGCAATCATCACGCCAGAAAGCAGAAGAATTTCTTGCCGTCGCCGCCCAGTTCCGGCTGGGTAATCTGCCAACCGAACAGCGCCATCCGCTCACGGGTGATCTGGCTGATCTATCGCGAAACAATATCCCCGCCGCCCTTGATGTCCTTAAGCGCATCGACGTTGGTGTGATCAAAGATGTAAAGGCAAAAGAAGCCGAACTTGCCCGTCTGCGCGATGCGATTGCCGCAACGCTTAAAGATGGCCATCGCGTCTTCTTTTACGGGTGCGGGGCAACCGGCCGGTTGTCGATGTCAATTGAATACGTGTGGCGTTTTATTTATCGCGATTATCAGGCGATGGCTGACCGTGTTTTTGGCTTTATGAGCGGCGGTGACCTTGCGCTTGTACACTCAATTGAAAATTTTGAAGATTACCCCGACTATGGCGCACGTCAGGTGCGTGAAATTGGTTTTGGCCCACATGACTTGCTGGTCAGCACGACGGAAGGTGGCGAAACACCATCCGTTATTGGCGCAACAGAGGAAGCCGCGCGCCTATCCTCGCGCAAGCCGTTTTTTATCTACACCAACCCAACGGATATTCTGGTCGCAGAGGTTGAACGCTCCGCCCGCGTTGTCAACAATCCGGCCATTGAAAGCATTTGCCTGTATGTCGGGCCCATGTATCTTTCCGGTAGTACGCGACTGCAGTCCAGCACGGCGCTGATGCTTGGGGCTGGTTGGGCCTTGCTGGCGGCGGCGGGGCATAACATCGATATGGCAGATCTTGCCCGCGCCCTTGATAAAACCGACCTTTCATTTCTTGCTGCCTTTATCGAGAAAGAAAGCGCGCTTTACCAGCAGGGTGATTTCTTGCTCTACGAAACGCAAGATCACGGCATCACTATTCTGACTGACACCACGGAACGCGCGCCGACGTTTTCTTTGCTCTCTTTTGAAAACCAGAACAATTCAGCGCGTCAGCCCGCCTTGTCGTATCTGTATTTGCCAGCCGCCCAAACGCCGCTTGAGGCGTGGCGGAAAATATTGCTGCGCGATCCGGTAACGATTGAGTGGGATGAGCTGCGCGAAATTGCTGGCCGCGACCGTTTGATGGGTTTTGATTTTTCAGCAAAGGCCACAACGCAGCGTCGCGATCTGGTTGCCCCAAAGGTGGTGCATATTTTCAAGGTTGTTAAGCAAGGCAGTGTTATCAATTTCTCCCTTGATGGGCTGACTGCGCAAATTGATGTTGCGGGTCTTTCCCCGCTTCTTGAACATCTTTTGCTTAAAATCATCATGAATATGCACTCGACCCTTGTCATGGGACGTATGGGGCGGTTTGAAAGCAATGTGATGACATGGGTCAAACCCAGCAATAAAAAGCTGATCGACAGGGCTATTCGCTACGTACAGCATCTTTTAGAAAAAGAAGGCGGGGCGCATTTCTCCTACGCAGATATTTGTTACCAGCTGTTTGCAGAGGCCGAGGCTATGCGTCCTGAAGAATCCGTTGTTTTACGCACGCTTGCCAGCCTGCGTAAAAAATCCTAAGCAATAAAACGCCAGCTGCGTTCGATATAATCCGCGTTGTTTGAGCGCGTGTGTTCATACCGCTG
>JBEIPH010000169.1:0-3969 GCA_040377115.1 Micavibrio sp.
AAGCGTCAAATTGCATGGCCAAAGACATACCGAATTATCGCAAATATGGGTAAACAGGCGGTAAACTAAAATTACTGTTTATAAACAGGTGGTTACATCTTCTCGCGGCGCAATTCCCACAGCAACCGCGCGCCCGCGTCACCTGTCAGGCCGCTGATGACGATTTGTTGGCTACGGCGCATGTTTTCGCCAAATGCCATATGAAGGCTTTCTTCGATCTCTATTTCGCCGCCCTCAAGCTTAAAGCGCCAGCCCGTGCCGCTGCGGGCGCGCAGCAAAACTTCGCGGCCTTCACTAACCAGAGAGGCCACGATCGACGGATGCAAATGAAGTCGCAGACAATAAGGCACGCCACCGCGGCCTTCCAAAACATCTTCGCCGCACAGCACATCGCCATTTTCCTGCATATGCAGGCGGCGCGAATGGGTCAGGCCAAAACGGCTGCGGTATCCTGTGTGGCGCGCCGTAATGCAGGCGATATTGCCATCATCACTGACACTCTGGCGAATATCTGGTTTTTCGCTCAGCGTGTTTTTTTCATCAATCTGAACAGCATTCCGGCAGTCAACCACCAAGGCTGAATGTGCCGCTGTTGTGCGCAACAAATCGCGCCATTTGCCATTGATCGGCGAACTGCCGCAGTTAACAAAAACGCGATCCTTGCCATAGCTGTATTCAAACGAAAACAGCCCTGCATGGGCGCGGTCATTATACTTTGGCACAGCACCAGGCAGGCCCGTATCCATGATCAGCTGCGCACGACCTTGAGCAATTTTGGCATAGCCTGCATGCGGCAGCGATTTCATTGCCTTGCCACGCGCACCCGAGTGCATCAGCGTGGCGTCGCAGATATTTGGATTGCCTTCCTGCCCGCCGTTGAAGTGCGCCAAAGCGCCACACCCATGACGGAAAAATTTAACCGCAGGCACAATGCGGTCAATCGCATGCTGGACTTCCTGTGGCAGTTCCAAACGCGCCGCCGTGATCGCCGTGCGCAGATCAACCAGAATTTGCAAGAAATCGAAAGTTGCCTGTGGATTGCGGCTGATATGACAGCCGTCAGGCAAAATCTGTTCGCGTATTTCGCGCAGGATATGGCGGAAGGCTTGCTCGAGCCTGTCTTCACCGCCCTCAAGCGCAAGACCGCTGTAAGCAAGCCCCTTTAACGCGCGCATCAGTGGCAGCCCTGTCAAATGCCCGGGCAGAACACGTTGCAGGTATTTTGACTGGCGAACGAGGCTGATAAAATATTGCTCGCGGAAGGCGTCGTCCGCAGAAGCGCAGAAGAAATCATGAAAGGACATCCAGCTTGATATGCGCACGCCGATAATATCTGGCCGCGCCGTTGGACCCGACAGTTTCACATAGTGATTGAGCCAGCTGGCCACCATCTCGCGTGCCATGCGGCGGGCGCGGTCGCCACCAACAGACCTGAGGTCACGCAAAAATTCAAAACTGTGCAGATCGTAAAGCCACTCGGCTTTGGCATCCGCCGGTTCCCAAGAAAGGTTTTCACGGGCAATCGACTGCCCAGCAAAACGGAACACACCGGAAATCATATCGCGACCGCGCTGGGCATCACCCGCCCAGGGATCGGGTGGTACCGACAACAGGTGGCGCGGCGTTTCTTCGCGAAGGCCAAGCACAGGCACGCTGAGTGTTTCAGCAAGATCGCGCGCCTGCGCACTGAGTTTTTGCAGAGGACGAATACCCCTGTAAATCAAGCCGATGTCAGCCAATGTTGTCATCTACCCCAAAAAGCACCTTCAAACCCCTTTGAAGGACAGCACTTTCCCCTATCACTGCCGTCTTTCTGTACATTGCAGGAAGCTCAGCATTTAGTTTAGCAAGCTTAAGCAACCCCGCGTAAACGCTGGATTGCCTGCGCGTAGTCTTTCTCTTTAAACACAGCCGTGCCGGCGACAAGGACATCAGCCCCCGCCTGTATCACTTGCGCCGCCGTTTCGGCATTTATCCCGCCATCTACTTCCAGGTCGATTGCCCGTCCGCAGGCGTTGATACGCTCGCGGACCGCCCTGATTTTATCGAGCAGCGGTATAAATTTCTGTCCCCCAAAGCCAGGGTTAACCGTCATGATCAGGATCAGATCCAGATCATCAATTAAATGATCAAGCACCTCGATGGGTGTTGCCGGATTAAGCGCGATGCCGGCCTTTTTACCGCAGCTTTTGATCAGCTGCACGGTGCGGTGTGGATGTGCGCCCGCCTCGGGATGGAATGTAATGATATCGGCACCCGCCTTGGCAAAAGCCTCCACATACGGATCAACAGGGGCGATCATCAGATGAACATCGAAAATTTTGGCGCTTGATTTGCGCACAGCTTCAACCACAAAAGGGCCGAAAGTCAGGTTGGGCACAAAGTGTCCGTCCATCACGTCAATATGGATATAGTCGGCACCAGCCGCATCAACTGCAGCAATTTCAGCCCCCAAACGGGCGAAATCAGCACTAAGAATAGATGGAGCGATGCGAACCCGTTGACTCATAAGGCATTTATAACAAACTTGCGCGAATCGGGCAATGAGTATTTGAACATTGCGCACGGTATTTTTCGAACATCGCAATAGATTGACATAACTTGAGGCTCGTCTAATCTAACTTCACACCTTTACAAATAACGAAGGTTCAAAAAATGAGCTTCTTCAGCAAGCTTTTTGGCGCACAGGCCACGACTGACCCGCTCGCCGATCTGCGCAAAACCGAATATGACGTTTTGCTGAAAATGCAAAAGCGACTGGAAAAAGAAGTGCACGATTTTTGCGCCCAGCTAAACATGCGCCCGCCGATGCCAATATTCCCGCCGTGCTACAGCATGCGCGAAGGTTCTTCAAAGAGATATTACGAAGAGCGCGGCATTAAAAAACTGCAAGAGCTTATTGCGCTTCACAAAACGCTGAGCGCTTTGGTGCCCAATAACTCGGCGGCAGCAAAAACACCTAAACCTTGACCAAGCGGCTAATAAAAAAGCCATCCATGCCGCCGTGTTCTTGCCAGTGCATGGGCAAGATGCGCAGATCACCTGTCGGCGTGCGCATTTCTGCATAAATACCATCATCAACAGGCATGCGGTTGAAACCCGATCCTTCGGGTGACGTTAAAAAAGCATCTACCTGACGCTCACCTTCCGCTTTTTGCAGGGAACAGGTGCAGTAAATAATGATACCGCCCTGTTTAACCATGCCCGCTGCATGGCGCAGCAACTTTTGCTGAAGGGCTGCCATTTTATCTTGGTCTGTTCTGGTTTTCAGCCACAGCACATCGGGCTGATGGCGGATGGTACCTGTGGCCGTGCATGGCGCATCAAGCAATACAGCATCAACGGGTTGGGGCGGTTGCCACGCGGCTGCGTCTGCCACCACCTCCGTTACTTCAAAACCAAGGCGTGTCATATTTTCACGCAGTCGCTGCATACGCGGGGCGGAACGATCAAGCGCCGTCACATGTGCACCCGCTGCTGCCAGTTGCGCGGTCTTGCCACCGGGGGCGGCACAAAGATCAATCACTTGTTTGCCAGCCAGATCGCCCATCAACTTTGCGGGAATGGCGGCGGCGGCGTTTTGTATCCACCACGCCCCCTCTTCAAATCCATCAAGGTCAGGGATAAATCCGCCGACTTCCTTGCGCAAACTGCCCGTGGGTAAAGCTTGCGCGTCCAGTTTTTCAACCCACTGCCCCACCTGTGCAGGGTTGCGCAGGGTGAAATCAATCGGTGGTTCATCCATGTGGGCTGCTGCAATATCAAGCGCTGTTTCAACGCCGTAATCGGCCATCCATTCCGACCACAGCCACTCTGGCGTTGCCATGCGCCCAGAGTCACGCGCGGGCAAGGGCACATAAGGCTCGCGCGTCAAACGTCGCAAGATGGCATTAACCAGCGGTTTCTGGTGGGCGATACCTTCGGCCGCAGCAAGTTCCACACAGGTATCAACCGCCGCATGGGCCGGTG
>JBEIPH010000142.1:0-4314 GCA_040377115.1 Micavibrio sp.
ACCGTCACCATGTCGGGGTTGGCGCAAATTGCAGGCAGACGCTTGATAACAGCCTTTTTAAAGATCGGGTCGAGGTCTTCTAATTTCTGGCTGGCGGAATCAAAGCTGGTAATCAGAATGAATTGCGCATCTTCGATATCCTTGACGCATTCAATGTCCAGACCCTGCATCAGGGCTGTGTCATCAGGGCGTGCGACCAGATAGCATTTTGTACCAAGGCCTTTGAACGGCGGGTCTTTTTGCTGCTTCAATCCCTGCCATGTGACTTCACCGGCGGTGACGACTTCTTTGTAAAGCGTTGGCTTGATACCCAATTTTTTCAAACGCTCGACGTTGTCGTCTGAACGCTTGGCGGAGTTTGAAAGAATGATCACCTGCTTTTTGCGCTGGCGCAGATGGTTGAGCGTATCGATCACGCCGTCATAAGGCTGCACGCCGTTATGCAGCACACCCCATTGGTCCATGATGAAGCCATCATAGCTGTCCATCAATTCGTAAAGGCCTTGGCTGAACATGGTCGACATCTGTAGCTTTTCCCCTATGGCAAAGGCTTTTTCCCGAGTGGATAGGCCTTTATTCTGCTATAGTATAAAAAAATCAGACTGGTCATGTACAGCACCTTGACTGATATAGCCTGTAAAACACGCGCGTTATCGAAAAGAATTGCTCTGAAAAAGCACCATGAGCCAAAAACACCGCTATCAAACGCTTTTAGATGCACCACCAGCACCGCTTGGCCGCGCTGATCTATCGGGTGCCTATAGTGGCGTTTCTTGGCTGCGGATGCCGCTTCCCTTTGATCTTGCGCATATCAACCTGTGGCTTTTGGGTGATGGCGAAACACTGGTTGATTGCGGATTCCCGACACCGGAAAGCCGCGCTTTTTTGTCAGAGATTTTTAGCAAAAAAAATCCTGCAAATATCTTTATCACCCATTTTCATCCCGACCATCTGGGGCTTGCAGGCTGGCTACAAGACAAAACAAAAGCTGCCGTGACCATAAGCACACGCGAACATGAATTGGCCAGCTTGTTGTGCAATCCTGCATGGATAGACAGCATGACGACGACCCACAATGATTTTTATCATGCTGCTGGCGCAGATGATAAAATGTCATCGCTGTTATTTGGCCGCAGCAGCTTGTATGCAAAAGTTGTCAGCCCCCTGCCCGCTGTCAGCCGCATGATCGCGGATGGTGATCAAATAGACCTTGGCGGCAGAACATGGCAAATGATTGAAGGTAACGGCCACAGCCCCGAACACGCCTGCCTTTACAACAAACAAGATGAGATATTCATCGCAGGCGACATCGTACTGTCAGACATCACCCCGAATATCAGCCTTTTCCCGCGCGATGTTTATGATAGCGACCCCGTGGCTGACTATCTTGCCTGCCTTGAGCACATCAAAAACAGCGTCAGCAATGACGCGCTTGTATTGCCCAGCCACGGCGTTGCTTTTTTTGGTTTGCATGACCGCATAGAGGCGCTGATCAAACATCACGAAAGTCGTGGTGGCCGGATTGTTGATATTCTTGGCAAGACGGGGGCATCTACAGCGGTTGACATCATGCACCAGCTTTTTGCGCACCGTCATTTAGGCGATGGTGATATTGCCTTTGCGCTTGGTGAAACGCTTTCACATCTTGTCTGGCTGGTGAAAAAAGGTGATCTCGACTGCACCGTCAACGCACAAGGTGTCAGGTATTTTAATACTCGATGATCATCCCGTCATATGCCGGACGGATATGGGGCGGCAATTCAGCGCACAATGTCTGATAGTCCATCTGGCTTGATAAAACGGTCAGGTATGTCATTTCAGGCTTCAGGCGATCAACCCACTCCATAACGCGCTTAAGGTTGGCATGGGTGCCGATGGTTTCGCGGTGATAGGCATTGGCATCAACCAGCCAAATCTTGACGCCTTCAAGTGCCGTTAAGGCCGCTTCATCAAGATCGGCAACATCCACGCTATAGGCCAAATCACCAAAGCGGAAGCCAAGCGATTTCATGACGGTGTGGTCTTGCTCGAATATATCGAATTTTATATCGCCTATCTGGCGTTGCTCACCCGGCTTTACAACATGTGCCGTGCAAAAAGAGCTGTAATAGGCAGGATTGATTGCTTTGAACACATAGGGCCAGCGGCGTCCAACTTCGGCCAATGTTTCTTCGTTGGCAAACACATCAATAGGCTGTTTGCGATGAAAGCTGATAGGGCGTAGATCGTCAGCACCATTGATATGGTCAGAATGTGCATGGCTTAACAAAATGCCATCCAGTTTTTGTACTTTAAACTTGTTCATCTGAAAGCGCAGGTCAGGCGTGGTATCAACCAGCAAGGTTGTCTGCCCACTTTCGATCAATATCGAAGCACGGCTGCGCTCGTTCTTTGGCTCGTTGGGGTCACAAGCACCCCAAAACCCGCCAGCGGCCGGCGTGCCAAACGATGATCCACTACCCATGACATTGACTTTCATCAGGCAGCCACCTTGTCAAACAGTGTCAGGTAATTTTTGGTGGTCGCTGCAGCAAGCTCATCAAGGCTGACACCTTTTAACTCGGCCAGTACCTTGGCTGTTTCAACCACGAAAGATGGCTCGTTGCGCTTGCCGCGATAGGGCATGGGTGCCAGATACGGGCTGTCGGTTTCAACCAGCAGGCGGTCAAGTGGCACCGATTTGGCAATGGCGCGTAGATCTTCGGCTTTTTTAAAGGTCAAAATGCCTGACAGAGAGATGTAAAACCCGATATCAAGCGCCTGATCGGCCAGCCACTGCGTGCCGCTAAAGCAATGCATCACACCGCGCACACGCCCCTGCCCGACTTCGCGCAGTTGGCGCATGGTATCTTTTTCAGCGTCGCGTGTATGGATGATCAAAGGCAAATTGGTTTGTGCCGCAGCTTCGATATGGTTTTCAAAAATGCGCTGCTGCACATCGGCTGGCGAATGGTTGTAGTAATAATCAAGACCGGTTTCACCCAACGCCACCACCTTGTGGGCATTCTTGTTCGCCAGATCTATAATCAGTTGCGCTGGGACATCGGCTTCCGTGGCGTCAGCTGCGTGATGCGGGTGGGTGCCGAGTGAGCAATTCATATCCTCAAAACGCTCAGCCACAGCCAATACCTGCGGGAATTTGGCAATTTCGGTGCAGATCGTCAAAAAGCGCCCCACACCTGCGGCGCGGGCACGGGCAACGATTGTTTCCACACCTTCTTCGGCGAAATCGGGATAATCCAGATGGCAATGGCTATCGACAAGCATCATCAGGCAGCGGCCTCGACAATACGGGGGAACACACCCGCAGGAGCTGGCAATTCTGTGCCAGGCTTTAGGCTATGCAGAGGACCAATATTGCCAAAACCGCGCAGATCAGAAGCAATTGCCACCTGATCAAGAATACGCGCCGAGGCCGTCGGGCAAAATGGCTGCATAATCAGGCCGATATTGCGGATGGCTTCTGCAAGGACATAAAGCACCGTCTGCATGCGTGCCAAATCGGTCTTTTTGAGCGTCCAAGGTGCCTGCGCATCGATGTAAATATTCGCGGCATTTGCTGCCTGCACGATGATTTCAAGCGCCTTGTTAAACTGCATGCGGTCAAATTCGATACGCACGGCATTGAGCATTTCAATACCGCATTGATGCAGCAGTGCCTGGTCAACATCTTCCAAAACGCCCGGTTGTGGTACGGCGCCTGCGCAGTTTTTATTGATCTGGCTAAGCGTGCGCTGAACAAGGTTGCCAAGGTTGTTGGCAAGCTCGGCGTTGATGCGGGTGATGATGCTCTTTTGTGAAAAATCGCCATCCTGACCAAACGAAATCTCGCGCAGCAAGGCATAACGGATTTGATCAACGCCAAACTGGTCAACCATGCCCTGTGGCGAAATCGCGTTACCCAAGGATTTCGACATTTTTTGGCCTTCAACCGTCCACCAACCATGGGCAAAGACAGTTTTTGGCAGCTCAAGCCCTGCCGACATCAAAAAGGCTGGCCAGTATACGGCATGGAAGCGCAAAATATCCTTGCCCACCATGTGGACGCTGGCTGGCCAGAATTTTTTGTATTCAGCCGCATCGGTATTTGGATAACCAAGGGCGCTGATGTAATTGGTCAGCGCATCTACCCATACATACATCACGTGTTTTTCGTTACCCGGAACAGTCACACCCCAGTTAAAGGTTGTGCGGCTGATCGACAAATCGCGCAGGCCCGATTTAACAAAGCTGATCACCTCGTTGCGGCGATAAGATGGTTGGATAAAATCAGGATTGGCCTCATAAAACGCCAGCAGTTTATCTTGCCACGCA
>JBEIPH010000097.1:0-5126 GCA_040377115.1 Micavibrio sp.
ATCATCGAGCTGGTTGACCGCGACCGCGCCGCCAAAGGCAAAGACAGCGGCCAGCAAGCCGTTGCTGACAACATGAAAGCTGCCCACGAAGCGGGCGAGCCTGTCAAAACATCGTCTGGCCGCAAGAAAAAAGCCACGGCGTAAATACCCTTTAAAATCAATTGATTGAGGGGCGAAAACACTGTTTTCGCCCCTTTTTCATTGGTTTTTCTTGACTATTATACATAAAGTTGCTAAATTCTGTTCATCGATAATTTTAAATTGCCCGAAGGGGCCTTGAAGGAGAAAGAAAATGGCACTGTCAAAAGAAACCGCAGATAAACTGCAAACAAGCCTGCTTGAGGAATTTAAAGGCGTGGCGACCTTCCAGTCGACCACCTCGCTTAACCTTGATGGTTACAAGGTTGTTGTGGGCTATAACGCCCGCCAAACCGACGAACAAGAGCTGAAGGCCATCGAAAGCCGCGCAACCGAGCTGGCAGGCCGCAAGCTTGACCGCAATGACTTGGAATTCAAATCCGGCGCCGGGGCGTTAACACTGTAAAAATTAAGCCTGAAAAAACGGCTATAAGGTCTATATTAGGACGGGAGAAATCCCGTCCTTTTCTTTTGTACCGAGTACGCCATGAAACGCTTTTTTATCATGCTTGCTATGTGCCTTGGCTTGTCAGCCACCGCCAGTGCCCAAGACGCCGTGTCGAGCGATATGAGCGCTGTGCCGACATCAACGGCGCAGCTGCAAATGTCCTTTGCGCCGCTGGTCAAAAAAACAAGTCCGGCTGTTGTTAATATCTATGCCAAAATTCTGGTGCGCGAAAAAATGCGCGTGATCAGCCCGTTTTTCAATGATCCTTTCTTTAACCAGTTTTTCAACGTGCCGCGCGGACAGGTACGAGAGCGCGTGGAAAACTCTCTTGGCTCGGGCGTGATCGTCGGGCCTAACGGCACGGTTGCGACCAATACCCATGTCGTCAAGAATGCCACTGAAATTATCGTGGTTACAGCTGATGGCCGTGAATTTAAGGCCGAAAAGAAATTGGTGGATGAGCAAACCGATCTTGCCATCTTGCAAATCGACCCCAAGGGAGAAAACCTGCCCTTTCTGCCCTTGGCAGACAGCGATGCGCTCGAAGTCGGGGATATTGTTCTTGCCATCGGTAACCCCTTTGGTGTTGGACAGACGGTGACCAGCGGTATTATTTCAGGGCTGGCGCGCACAGGGGTTGGCCCCAGTGGTTTTGGTGCGTTTATCCAGACCGATGCGGCGATTAACCCCGGTAATTCGGGGGGCGCGCTGATTGATATGCAGGGGCGGCTGGTCGGGATTAACAGCATGATTTTCTCGCGCGATGGTGGCTCCCTTGGTATTGGCTTTGCCATTCCCGCCAACCTGCTTAAAACCGTGGTTGATGCGTCGCGCACGGATGGGCGTATTGTGCGTCCGTGGACAGGCTTTGGTGGGCAAAGCGTTACATCGGATATGATCGAAAGCCTTGGGCTTGAACGTGCAACAGGTGTGCTGGTTTACAAGATCAGCAAGGGTTCTCCCGCTGATAAGGCGGGCATGCAGGTCGGTGACATTATCCTGAGTGTTAATGGACATGATGTGCGCGATCCGGCCTCACTGCAGTTCCGCATCACGACTATTCCCATCGGGTCTGATATGGCTTTTGTTGTCTTGCGCAATGGCAAGCGCGAAACGCTATCTATCAAGGCCATTCGCCCACCCGAAGTGCCGCCACGTCAGCAAACGGATCTTAAAGGCCGCCATCCGTTTTCAGGCGCAACGGTGGCCAATATTTCACCCGCTGTATCCGAAGAACTGGGCGGTATTCACGAGGACAGTGGCGTTGTGGTGATTGAAGGCGGCAAGGGCAATGCCCTGCGTTTGGGTCTGCGCGCGGGTGACACGATTTTAAAGGTCAACGATGTTGCGATTTCCTCGGTTGATCATCTGCTTAAAACGTTGGCAAAGCCATCAGGCGGTCGCTGGGCGGTTGAGATCGGTCGCGATGGCAAGCGGTTTAACTATCTGGTCACAGGGGGCTAAGTTTTGAAAGCGGGCCTTTTTGACCATGTCCAGCCAAGCAAGGATGAGCCACAAACCGTGGTTGATACACGCCCGCTGGCCGATGTTTTGCGGCCTGCAAAACTTGAGGATGTCGTAGGGCAGGGGCATTTGCTGACGGCAGATGCGCCATTGGCCCGCATGCTAGATCAGCGCCGTTTATCATCGCTGGTATTGTGGGGGCCACCTGGCTGTGGCAAGACAACCATCGCCCGGCTTCTTGCGCAGCATACAGACCTGTATTTTGAATCGGTATCAGCTATTTTTACCGGTGTTGCCGACCTGCGCAAAGTCTTTGAAAGTGCGCGTCATCGCCGCCTGATGGGCCGCGGAACGCTTTTGTTCGTTGACGAGATCCATCGTTTTAATAAATCACAACAAGATGCCTTTTTACCATTCGTCGAGGATGGCACGATTGTGCTGATTGGCGCGACGACTGAAAATCCCTCGTTCGAACTCAACGCTGCTTTGCTGTCACGCTGTCAGGTGCTGGTGCTCAACCGTCTTGACGGTGATGATCTTGAAAGCATGCTGCAAAGAGCAGAACAAGCCGTTGGCCGCCCGTTGCCCCTGACACCAGAGGCGCGCGGTGCCCTGCGCGATATGGCTGATGGCGATGGCCGTTATTTGCTGGGCTTGGCGGAGCAGCTATTCCAGCTCAAACGCAAAGGTCTGCTCGACGTTGCCGAACTTGGCATTATTGTGCAAAAACGCGCACCGCTCTACGATAAGGCAGATGACAGCCATTACAACCTGATCAGCGCCCTGCATAAATCTGTGCGTGGGTCGGATGTGGATGCGGCACTTTACTGGTTTTCGCGCATGCTGGCAGGTGGCGAAGATCCGCGCTATATCGCGCGCCGCATGATCCGCATGGCGGTTGAAGATATTGGTCTTGCCGATCCGCAAGCGCTTGTGCAAACCCAGACAGCGGCGGAAGTATACGAGCGTCTGGGGTCACCGGAAGGTGAATTGGCGCTTAGTCAGGCATTGATCTATCTGGCCACAGCGCCAAAATCAAATGCAAACTATGTGGCTTTCAAGGCGGCGAAAGTTGCGGCGGCTGAAACCGGATCGCTGATGCCGCCAAAACACATACTCAATGCACCAACAAAGCTGATGAAGAACATCGGCTATGGCGATGGTTACGCCTATGATCACGACGAGCCAGAAGCCTTTTCGGGCCAGAACTATTTCCCCGATGGCATGGCGCGTGAAACATTCTATGACCCGCCCGAGCGCGGGTTCGAACGTGACCTGAAAAAGCGACTTGAATACTGGCAAAAGAAACGGGACGAAAAATCATGACAGATGAAAGCATCATCATTGCCGATGCGGATGATGGTCAGCGGCTTGATCGCTGGTTGAAAAAGAATTACCCCGAAATCCCCTTTGGCCAGATGCAGAAAATCTTGCGCACGGGACAGTTGCGCGTGGATGGCAAACGCGCCAAGGGCGAGGCGCGCCTGAGCGCTGGGCAAATTCTGCGCATACCCCCGCAGTTGCGCCTTGGCCCTGTAAAAGGTAAGGCGGGCATTAGCGAAAAGGATGAGGCCTTTATCAAATCGCTGGTGATTTATCAGGATGAGGGGATTATTGCGATCAATAAGCCCTCAGGCATTGCCACGCAAGGCGGCAGCAAGGTCAACAAGCATATCGATGGCATGCTCGATGCCCTTCGTTTTGGCTATGACGAGCGCCCGCATCTGGTGCATCGATTGGATAAAGATACGTCGGGTGTGTTGCTTCTGGCGCGCACCACGCGCATGGCGCGGGCGCTGGGTGATGTTTTCCGTGGCCGCGAAATTCGTAAATATTACTGGGCACTGACCTCGCCTGCACCTATCGAAGACGAGGGACGTATCAAATCGGTTATTGCCAAGGTCGAGGGGCGCGGTGGCGAGCGTATGATGGGTGTGAGCGACGGCAGCGGCAAAATGGCGCTGACCTTTTACGCGGTGCGTGAACGTATTGGTGACAATCTGGCCTGGGTTGATTTCTGGCCACGCACGGGACGCACACACCAGATCCGTGTGCATGCCAGCGAGTCAGGCTTTCCGCTGTTGGGTGATTACAAGTACGGGTATGAAGATGGTCTGGTTGATCTGCCGGAGGGTAAAATCGGGCTGCATCTGCATGCCCGCCGTCTGATTTTCGAACACCCTCAGACAGGGCGTAAGATTGATATTATTGCCCCGCTTGATCAAGGCATGCGAAAAACCTTCCGCTTTTTTGGTCTGTCTGCTGATGATAAATCAGACCCATTTGCGGATATTGAATAAAAGGAGGTTGCCATGCTGCCCGGTCTGATCAAGGCGGCTGTTATCGGCCCTTATAAAATTATCATCAAGCTTGTGCTGCTTGTTGTTCTGCTGGTTTTTCTGGGTGCTGTCTACTTCCTGCTGACGTTTGATCTTGACGGTTATAAACCCGAGATTGAAAAAGAGGCGAGTGCGGCCATCGGTCGTGATGTTGCAATCAAGGGTGATATTGGTTGGGGTATTGATAACCTGACACCATCCATTACGGCCGAAGATGTCGTGATTGGCCGTGCCACAAAGCCGGATGGTTTGGTGGGCAAGCTTGAAATAGCCTTGCCGCTAACAAGCCTTAAGGATGTTTTGCAGCAAAAGTTTTCAAGCTCGCCCACGATAACAATCAGCGTTAAAAAGCTGGTCTGGCAGGGGCGCGAGGTCGGTGATTTCCGCCTGCCGTTACAGCTTCGCCCGAACGGGTTTGCGTTGTTGCCATTAACCGGAGAACTTGCGCCCGATGGTAGCGTCGATGCGGATATTGAATACACGGATGGCAAATTAACCGCCAAAATAGAAATTGAAGACGTTGATTACAGTCAGCTGGCAGAGGGTGCCAACGGTGGACCCTTAACGCTGACAGCCGAACTAACAAGCGTGGGGGTCAACAGCGAACAGCTGATCGGCAATTTGAAAGGCACAGTTGACGCCAAAGGCGGCACAGGAGATATCGAAGCGCAAGGCCTACGCCTGTTTGGTGATGATTTAATTGCAGGCGTGTTGTCAGCACGGCAGAAGAAAAATCG
>JBEIPH010000060.1:0-6251 GCA_040377115.1 Micavibrio sp.
GGCAGCCAGGATAGGTTCTTCTTTTGCCTGATTTAAAAGATCGGCATTCACCGGCATGGGCAAGCTGACGCCCATTAGCACCAGGCCTGCAACCGAGGGATGATCTGCCGCCGCCAAAGCGACCAAGGCCCCCATTGAATGCCCCACCAGCAATACGGGGCGGTTGTGGGGCCTGTTGTCGATCTGGCCTTTCAGCCATGCGGCCATGGCCTCGATACTGCTTAGGGGGGCTTGTGTGTCGTCTGGTGCGTGACCGGGCAGGGTTGTGGCCTCAAACTGGGCGCCATAGCCAAGGCCTGCCAAATGCGGCACCAGCGGGTCAAAAGCGTGGCCCGAAAACCCAGCGCCATGAATTCCAAGAATGTGAAGGTCGTTGCCTGTCATACCCCAAGTCTATCGGCGAAGCGGGGTTCTTGAAATGACAAAATGAGGGGGTGGGTGTACGCGGCGCAGTGCGGTTGTGCAACGCGATAGCGTTGAACAGAGCGGCACCGCCGCAAACAAAAAGTCAAAAAAAACCGCCCGTTTTAAGGGCGGTTTGTGAAGACATCACGAGGAGGCACAGATGAAGGTCGCAAAAATCGCTGAACAAAAACTGTTCATACTTTCAGGATACCAAGCACCTCGTTAAAGGAAGGTTAACGGAGGCCAAAACCCCGTTTAGAAAGGTTAAATTCGCTGGTCAGAAATGATTAAACCGCGTCGTCTGCGGGTGGTGTCACTGGCGCGGGCGGGGCCGAGTCGTCAGGTTTTTCAGCCTTTTTGGCGCGGCGCTTGCGCGGGGCGGCCGCGGGCTTGGCGTTGCTTGGGTGGCTTTTCAGGCGGCTTGGCGTCAGCTCCTGTGCTTCCTCAAGGATCGGATAGGCGATCAGGGTGATATAGCTGTTCACACGGCGCAGGTCGCGCAGGATATCAAGGTGCAGGCTGGACGTGGCGATGGTTTCAGCCACACCTTCGGACAGGCGCTTGAAATGGCTTTCGGTGGCCTGGGTTTCTTGTTCGCGCAGGGCGGATTTTTGCTCAAACAGCTTGCGGGCCATTTTGACATCGCCGCTCATAAACACGTTTTGCGCCAGTGTCAGGTTTTCCATGACTTTCTGGTGCAGGTCGGCAATCTCGGCAAAACCTGCGCGCGAGAAGTTATCCTGATTGCGGATTTTCTTTGACGCCATCTCCAGCAGGTTTTTATCGATGATGTCGCCGATGTGCTCAAGGTTGGTCGAGAAAGTCAAAATCTGCATGTACCGGCGGCTTTCAGCCTTATCAAGCGCGTTTGCTGACAGACGCGCCAGATAGTTTTTGACAGCTTCATAAAGACTATCAACCGTGGCCTCGCGGTCGCGGGTTTCGTGTACCAGACGCGGGTTGTTGGTGCGAAACGCCTCAAGCGTGTCAGACATCATGCGCTGCACGATGTCGCTGATGCGAAGTGTTTCACGCGCCACCAGTGCAAGGGCAGCGGGTGGGGAGGCAATCGCCATCGGGTCAAGATAGCGGGGCAGGCTTTCGTCTTCCTCGCGCGGGCGATCGGGCAAAATACGCTCGCTCAGTTTTGTCATCAGGCCAATCAGGGGCAGGAACAAGATCAGCAGGGCGATGTTGAACACCATGTGAAAGTTCACAACCATGCGCGCGGGGTCACCGTGCAGCATTTCCACATAGGGCAGGATAAGGTTTTCCATCAAGGGGAAGGCAATTATCACCCCGATGCAGCGTATCAACAAGTTACCAAGCGGCACGCGGCGGCCAGCGGGAATATCGCGCAAGGTCATGACCACAGGTGCCAAAGCTGATCCGATATTGGCACCGAGCACCATATAAAGGCCCAGTTCAACCGGCATGGTGCCTGCCGCCACAAAACTCATGAACAGCAAAACCATACCAAGACCGGAATGCACCATCCATGTCAGCAGGGCCGCCAGGATAACGGCCAGAATGGGGTCACCCGTCAGGGGGCCGATCAGCACATGGATGGCTTCGGATTCCTTGAGTGGCATGGCAGCAGTGGTGATTGTCTTGAGCGCAAGCAGGGCAAGACCGATACCAAAAAAGGCGCGGCCCACGTGTTTGTACTGGCTGGCTTCCATCACCTTGTTAATGACATAGCCCGACACCAGCATCACGGGGATTAGCCAATGCATATCAAGGGACATAAACTGTGCGGCCAGTGTTGTGCCAACATCAGCCCCCAGCATCACGGCAATGGCGGCGGTGATGCTGATAACATTACGCGCGGCAAACGAGCTGACGATCAGGCTGGCCGCTGTTGAAGACTGCAAAAGGGCGGCGATTAAAACGCCGACGCCGGCTGCCTTGAAACGGTTGTTGGTTGAAGTCGAAATGATGCGGCGAAACGCAGCGCCAAAGGCGCGGTTCAGGCCCATCGATACCATGGTCACACCCCACAGCAACAGGCACACGCCGCCCACCATCTGGATAAGGATCTCAGTGGCGTGGCTCTCTACAACGGGGGCGAGTTCAACAGGCGTCATGGTTACTTTGGTTACAGTTTATAAAATCATATCTCCCGATACCTTTTGAGGGGTTTCGGGCGGGTTTTTACACACGGACCCTATCGTGCAGTCGTTGCTCCGTCCGGCTGCGGACGTTTTATCTGGTGACGCTTCGTTTAGTGAGCGCCAGCCCAGACCTTGCGCTTGAGCGCAAACAGCAGGCCGGCAAAGACGGCCATGAACAGCAAAACTTTAAAGCCCATCTGCTTGCGTTCTTCCAGATGGGGTTCTGATGCCCAAGCCAGGAACTGCGAAACGTCAGACGCCATCTGGTCAACGCTGGCCTCGGTGCCGTCTGCATAGGCAACTTGACCGTCAATCAGGGGCGCTGCCATCGCAATCTGGTGGCCGGGGAAATATTTGTTGTAGTGCATGCCTTCGTTCATCTCAAAGCCAGCGGGGGGCGCTTCATACCCCGTTAGCAGGGCGTGAAGGTAATCTTCACCACCGGCGCGCGCCTTCACGATCAACGAAAAATCAGGTGGCAGGGCGCCACCGTTGGCAGCGCGTGCAGCCTGATCATTTGCAAAAGGCGCCTTGAAGCGATCTGCGGGACGTCCCGCACGCTCAAACATCATGCCGTCATCGCCCGGGCCATCGGTGATCATGTATTCGGCAGCAATCGCCTTGACCTGACCGGGGGTGTAGCCCAGTGCCTCAAGATGGCGGTAAGAAAGCAGGTTCATCGAGTGGCAAGATGCGCAAACTTCTTTGTACACCTGAAAGCCGCGTTGCAGAGCGGATTTATCAAAGGTGCCAAACATACCCTGATGCGGCCAATGACGCGCGGGTGGTTTTGGGCCTTCCGAAGCGGCGTTGGCGGTGGCCGGTGCGCCCGTCAGCGTGAGGGCAAGAGCGGCAGTTGCAAGAAGTTTTGGAACAAAAGAAGTCACGGCAGTTGGTCTTTCCGTTGGTTGTTGTCGTTTATTTGCGCTTTACGTCTTCGCTGATGGTGGCAGGTACTGGCAGCGTTTTTTCAAAGCGCGGCAGGAACGGCACGATCACGAGGAAATGCACAAAGTAGTAAAGGGTTGCGATCTGGCCGATGATAACCGGCAGGCCTTCCGCAGGCTGGCTGCCCGCATAACCAAGGGCGCAGAAAGAAACCAGCAGTGCCGCCAGGCACCATTTGTAAATGGGGCGGAAGCGCGCACTTTTGACAGGTGAGCGATCAAGCCATGGCAGGAAGAACCAGATAACGATTGATCCAAACATCGCAATCACACCCTGCAGCTTGGCTGGCAGCACAACGATACCGGTGAAAGGAATACCGATGTCAAAAGTGAAGGCGCGCAAGATGGCGTAGAAAGGCAGGAAGTACCACTCCGGCACGATATGCGGCGGGGTTACCATCGGGTCAAACGGCTTGAAGTGATCTGCGTGCACCAGCGACAGCGGGGCAAAGAACACAACCGCCATAAACAGGGTCAGGAACACCACAAGGGCAAAGCTGTCCTTGGAGGTGAAATAGGGATTAAAGGGCAGGGTATCTTTGGTTGATTTGGGCTCAACACCTGTCGGGTTGTTGGAACCTGTCATGTGCAACGCCCAGACGTGGATGAACACCACACCGGCAATCACGAAAGGCAGCAGGAAGTGCAGGGCAAAGAAACGGTTGAGCGTCGGGTTATCAACCGAGAAACCGCCCCACAGCCAAGTCACCAGACCATCACCCACCAGCGGGAAAGCAGAAAACAGCGATGTAATAACGGTTACACCCCAGCCCGACATTTGCGACCAAGGCAGGGAATAACCCATGAAAGCAGTTGCCATCATCAACAAGAAGATCACAACGCCGATGATCCACAGCAATTCGCGTGGCTGTTTGTAGGATCCAAAGAACATGCCGCGGCAGATGTGGATGTAAACAGCGATAAAGAAGAACGACGCGCCGTTCATATGCACATAGCGCATCAGCCAGCCGTAGTTCACATCACGCATGATGCGCTCGACACTGTTAAAGGCATCAGGCGTGCTGGGGGTATAGCTCATGGCAAGGATAATACCGGTCAGGATCATGATCCCCAGCATGGTCATGGCGATACCGCCAAAGCTCCACAGGTAGTTGGCGTTTTTCGGCATCGGGAAAACGCCGTATTCCTTGATCATCATGGTGAAGATCGGCAAGCGGGCGTCGATCCAGCGCACAACAGGATTTTTAAATTCGGTTTTGGGAGCAGAGCCGTGGGCCATAAGCGCGTGTATCCTTGGTAGATTATATTTAACTGTGATTAGCCGATGCGGATCAGCGTGTCGCTGACAAAGGCATAGGGCGGAACTTCGAGGTTCTTGGGGGCTGGGCCCTTGCGAATACGGCCAGAGGCGTCGTAGTGCGAACCGTGGCAGGGGCAGAAGAAGCCTTCAAATTCGCCTTTGGGTTGGCCAACTTTTGATCCCATCGGGATGCAACCAAGGTGGGTGCAAACACCGATCAGCACCAACCAGTTGTCGTGGCCTTTTTGCACGCGCTGTTCGTCTGATTGCGGATCGCGCAAAGTCTGCCATTCTTCGTCACGGATTTTTTCAACATCTGCCTGCAGGCGACGCTGGATAAAAATCGGCTTGCCGCGCCAGACGGTCGTGATGGTCTGACCTTCGGCCACGCTGCTGACGTCGACTTCGGTGGTGGCCAGTGCCAGGGTGTCAGCAGCCGGGTTCATGGTATCTGCCACGGCCCACAAAGCGGAACCTGCGGCAACCGCGCCCATGGCGGCGGTGGTGATGGTCAGGAAATCGCGGCGTGCTTTTTGTCTGTCATAGGGTGCATGGCCGGTCGAAGAAGAGTTGGGCGAGTCCATAAGAGGTGTTGTCCTGTTGCGTATTTTGGTCAGCTTTTCGCGGTTTTGTTTAACCGCTGATTCAATGGTGGATCATTCGCCATATTTTGGGCGAAATAAAACCCCCGTTTGAGAATAAAAGTCTGTTTTTCAACGTCTTCGCCCCCGATCTGGACATAAAACGGCCAGCGTGATACTGAGATCTCATGAAAAAAGCCCCTTTGCGCCTTGCCCTGTATCAGCCCGATATTCCGCAAAATACCGGCACCCTGATGCGTTTGTGCGCCTGTTTGGGGCTGGGCATGGATATTATCGAGCCCTGCGGCTTTGCGCTGAATGACCGCAATCTGGCCCGTGCCGGCATGGATTATCGCGCGGGGCTTGATCTGACCCGCCATGTTGATTGGGCGGCCTTTGAAAACAGCCACGGCGGGGCACGCCGCGTGCTGCTAACCACACAAGCCACTGATATTTATACAGATTTTGCTTTTAAGCCAACGGACATCCTGTTGCTGGGCCGCGAAAGTGCGGGTGTACCCACCGAAGTGCACGAGGCGGTCACGGCAAGGGTTTGTATCCCGATGGCCCCAGGCATGCGATCGCTGAATGTGGCGGTGGCGGCCAGCATGGTTTTGGGCGAAGCCCTGCGCCAGACAGGCGGTTTTACCCACCCGCAGGAGCAAGCGGCATGACGATTAACTGGGATGCGCAAACGACCGATCGCCAAAACCAAGCTGTCAGCTGGTTTGAAAAACTGCGCGATGATATTTGCGCCGAATTTGAAAAAATCGAAGATGAATTGGTCGGCGGCCCGCATGGTGATTTGCCAGCAGGAAAATTCGAGCGCACGCCGTGGACAAAACCTCCGGCAGATCAACTGCCACCCAACGCACCGCGTCTGACAGGCGGTGGTGTGATGAGCATCATGCGCGGCCGTGTGTTTGAACAAGTTGGCGTGAAC
>JBEIPH010000066.1:0-5915 GCA_040377115.1 Micavibrio sp.
CCAACGACAATACCGCATGGGCCACATCCCATCTCTTGTCGTAAATTGCTTTTGCAAGGGCAGTGAACCCTTTTCGGTTACGCTTATTAATCTGTTCATCAGTCGCGCCACGCAAAAGTGCGCGAACAGTTTCCTCATTCTTGGCAACCATTGCGGGGGTATAGCCCTCAATGTTGGCAAGATGCCTGTCTATTTTCAGCGATATGAGTTTTTCAACCATATCGGCATGACCAAAGTCAGAAGCATAATGAATGGCGTTGTTGTTGCTGCCGTCACAGGCATGGACGTTGGCTGCTGGAATGCGTGTTTCTGACCAGAAACTAACGCCACCCCTCTGCATCAGTTTTTCAAGCGCAGAAAAATCGCCGTTTCCTGCGGCCTTTAAAAATTGCATGTCGCGCTTTTTTTGCTGTGACATTGAAACATTCCATAAGAAAAATAGACTTATAAGTTACATAATTACAAAAAACGAGTCAATATACTCTTTGCATCGTGCCTAGGCTTGCTTTAATCCTTGTTTTCCAAGCTTTTGAGGACGCTGCCGATGACAAAAAATCCCGCCACTATCAGCATTGCCCACTGGGTCGCCAATCTGTCGTATTCCACGCCTGACATGACCAGCTGGATTGCGCTGATCGACAGCCAGCTGGCGCGTGCAAAAAGCGAAGGCGCAGACCTGTTGCTGATCCCCGAACACATCAGCGAATACTGGATACCATTTGCCCCCAAAGACCTGCCGCTGACAGATGAACCTGCATGGGCTGCTACCCAAGGCGAACAAGCCTTGCCCTTGTTACAAGACGCCGTCAAGCGTCATGGCGTTGCGCTTGCTGCTGGATCATTCTCCATGCGTGATGCAGCGACTGGCCAATGCCGCAACCGTGCTTTTGTTTTGTTCCCTGATCGTGACATGGTTGTGCATGATAAATTCGTAATGACCCCTTCGGAAAAAGACCCCGAAGGCTGGACATTTGAAACAGGCAGCACCCTGACCGTTTTCAACTGGCGTGGTTTGCGCGTGGCGCTGATTATTTGCCTTGATGTTGAAATGCCGCATCTGGCACACCGCGCGGCTTCTCTGGATATCGACCTGCTATTGGTACCCTCCATGACATCAAAGCTGTCGGGTTACCACCGTGTGTTCAGTTGCGCACGCGCACGCGCGGTTGAATTAATGACAGCTGTGTGTGTCACGGGTTGCGTTGCCGGTCGCGAGGGTTATCATGGCGGCGCCTCTGTCTTTATTCCGTCCGAGGAAGCTTTTGGCCACACCGGCATTTTTGCCGAGCTGCCTGTGCACAACAACAGCCAGAACGCTGGCGAATGGCTGCTGGCCAAAGACATTCCGGTTGGCGCTATCCGCACTATCCGACATGGCGACAAAAAAGCCGAGGCCTGGCCCGGCCCATGGGATGCAAGCCATGTGAAAATCAATGACGAAGGAAAGAATACCTAATAATGGCCAACGCCCTACGCCGACTTTACGACTGGACACTTGGACTGGCTGCACACAAAAATGCCACGGCAGGTCTGGCAGGTATTTCTTTTATCGAAAGCTCGTTTTTCCCAATTCCGCCGGATGTTATTCTGGTTCCCATGAGTGTCGCGCGACGTGACAAGGCTTTTTACTATGCCACCGTCTGCACAATCAGTTCCGTGCTTGGTGGATTTCTGGGCTATGCGATCGGTTATTTCCTCTATGAAACTGTCGGTCTAAAAATCATCCAGTTTTATGGCGCTGACGGTAATTTTGCCGAGCTTAAAGCCAAATACGACGAATGGGGCGGCTGGATCATCCTTGCCAAAGGCATGACACCCATCCCCTATAAAATCCTGACAATCCTTAGCGGCGTGATGCAGCAAAACCTGCTGATCTTTACGATGGCATCGATTGGCGCACGTGCGATGCGCTTTTATATGCTGGCCTTCCTTATCTGGAAATATGGCGCACCCATTCAGGCATTTATCGAGAAAAACCTGACGCTGGTAACGATTGCCTTCTTTGCCCTCTTGATTGGCGGCATCTACGCCATAAAATATATTATATGAGCACCTGCAAAGTCATCGACTGCCTTTCAAATACCCGCCCTTCGGCGGCAGCGCTGTTTGCTGCCAGCCTTGGGATACTGATTTTTGTTTACATCAGTCAGTATGTTTTTCATTTCGACCCCTGCCCGCTGTGCCTGTGGCAACGCAAGCCATACTTTGTGGTGCTGGCACTTTCGCTGTTTGCGTTCATGTTGGCAGATAAAAAATCATGCTGGGCCCGATGGGCGCTGGTGGGCTGTGGTCTGGCGTTTATCACTGGCGTCGGGATTTCCGGTTTTCACACGGGCGTTGAAATGGGCTGGTGGAAAGGGCTGCAAGCCTGCGGCGATGCCAGCCTGCCTGACAGCGGCGATATTGAAGCCCTGCGAAACTATTTGCTCAACCGCAAAATCGTGCGTTGCGACGTACCCATCTGGCAATTCCTTGGCCTATCGATGACGATGTATAACTTAATTGCGTCATCTGTTTTGGCCGCTGTAACCTTCTTCCTGCTTTACAAGGGATGCAAGAAATCATGCGCAAATTAAAAAGATCCCTGCCCGGCGATAAAGGCACCAACAAACGCGATCAGGATATCGACAGCATGATCCGCGTCAATCACGCGGGTGAATACGGAGCAAAGCGTATTTACGCAGGGCAACTGGCCGTGTTGGGCAATGACCCCAAATTGCGCGAACTGATCGAGCATATGGCCGAACAAGAACAAGAGCACCTCGATTTCTTTGAAAAGGAAATCGTTGACCGCAAAATCCGCCCCACGGCACTCCACCCGCTGTGGCATGTGGCAGGATTTGCGCTCGGGGCTATTACCGCCCGGATGGGCGCCAAAGCCGCCATGGCCTGCACCGTCGCAGTAGAAGATGTGATTTCAGGCCACTACGGCGAGCAGATCGAAGCGCTCAAGGACAACCCGCGTGAAAAGCGCCTGCTGGCGGCAATTGCCAAGTTTAAGGCCGAGGAAGAAGAACACGGTCACATCGGTATTGAAAACGATGCCGAACAGGCCCCCGCCTATCGCTTGCTGTCCGCCGTGATCAAGGCCGGATCAAAAGCCGCGATTGCTGTCGCCAAACGGGTTTAGATAAACCTCTCCTTACGCCATATTTATACGCTGATACAGATCACGCATCGCGCGCTTACTGCGTGACTTGTTATATCTATTCCTATGCTTGATCAAAAATAACCGCCCTAGCAAAGGGCTTACCAACTAAGGAATAGTCATATGTCCAAAACAAAAACAATTACTGCTGTATTTAATACACGTATGGAATCAGAAACGGCTCTGAGTAAGCTTGAACATGCGGGGTTTACCGAAAAAGAAATCACGGTATTGGTTACCGAAGAAACGCGTGGAAAGCATTTCGGTATCAAGGAAAACACCAAAGCTGACGAGGGTGTTTCAACCGGCGCTGCACTTGGCGGGCTGGCTGGTGCGATTGCGCTCGGGATTGGTTCGGCTGGCACATTGTTAATTCCAGGTTTGAATCTTATTGTTTCTGGCGCTTTGGTTGGCAGCCTTGTTGGTCTTGGTGCCGGTGCTGCAACGGGTGGCTTGATTGGTGGACTGGTCGGACTTGGCATCCCTGAACATGAAGCCAAGCTTTACGAGGCCGCTGTGCGCAAGGGTGCGATTTTGGTTGCTGTTGAATCAAGAGATGACGACACCACCGACAGGATCAAAGCCATTTTCAGGGGTGCTAATGGCAAAAATGTAATGTCTGAAGCCGCTTAAGATCACACAAAAAGGAATAATAAAAATGAACTCCATCATCATGCCGTTGGCACTTGTCGCGGTGATTTCTCTGGGCGGTTGCACGAACTATCGGGACTGGGATTGCCCCCAAACACATCAGAACCAAACCACCACACAATACAAACAAGAGCAACATCAGCAAACCTATGCCTTTCGCAGCGACGAACTGAACACCGATGACGTACGCAGGGTGCAGAGATCTTTAGCAAGAGAAGGTTTTTACAACGGTCGTATTGATGGCATCTGGGGTGCGCAAACCTCACAGGCCGTTCTTAACTATCAAACCGCTCATCACGGCGGCCAAACAGGCCTGAGCATCGAAACATTGCAAGAATTTGGCGTTCAGATTGACCGTGATCGCCATAACAGAATCTAGTCAGACCACCCAACCATAAGGAGAACGTTATGCACAAAGATCGCGTTAAAGGCTCTCTCAAACAAGCAGCAGGAGCAGCAAAAGAAGTCGCCGGAAAATTAACCGGTGATGCAAAACTGAAAGCAAACGGAAAAGCCCAGAAAATCGAGGGCAAAGCTCAGAATGCGCTCGGCGGCCTCAAAGACTCAATTAAAAAATAACAAGAATGGGACATTACAGCCCGTTGAACCAGCGGCCGTCGGACACACTCCGGCGGCCGTCTGCTTATCAACCGCGATCCAGTTCACTATCCCAATACAGATAGTCGTTCCAGCTTTCGTGCAGGAAGTTGGGCGGGTATGATCGTCCGTTGACCTGCAGTTGCGTTGTGGTTGGCTCAAACGGTTTGCGGATGGGGAACATCCTGCATTCGGCGGGCAATAAATTACCCTTCAGCAGGTTGCAGGTCTGGCAGGCCGCCACAATATTTTCCCATGATGTCGCCCCGCCGCGCGAACGTGGCACGACGTGATCAAAGGTCAACTCGTGGGTTCTGAATTTCTCGCCACAATACTGGCAAACCCAGCTGTCACGCAAAAACACGTTAAAGCGTGTAAAGGCAGGTTTTGTTTTGGGCTGGATGTATTCCTTGAGTGCAATAACACTCGGCACTTTCATCTGGAAACTGGGCGAGCGAATAACTTCGTCGTATTCCGACACAATGCTAACGCGGTCCATAAAGACAGCCTTAACGGCATCCTGCCATGACCAGAGAGAAAGCGGAAAATAGCTGAGCGGTCGATAGTCCGCGTTGAGAACCAGCGTGGGACAATTATCAAGGTGGGTGTACACCTGTGGGAACCCCTTCCCTTCGTGACCTCCCCGTATCAACCGTCCAGAGTACGGCGCCAGGTCCGAATCTATAATTTAATTATAGCACAAAAGCATATTTGTGACAGGCTCAGCACATTTGCTGGACTGCAATATCAACGACTTAAAGTAATTTATGAGCTTTGGGCACGCCACAATTAGGCTGTTTTTTCAAAGCATTCCCGACAAAAATCAACGCCGCGCATTAAGCCAAAAGGGTCTATTCCATGCCCTAAATGAGGCCGCACGATAGTTTCCACATCAAAGCCAGCGGCTGTAAATCCGGCTTCAACTTCGCTCAAACATTGTGGCGGCACTACTTCGTCACTATCACCATGAATGGCCAGAACCGGCATTTTTTGAATACCCGCAGCCGTTAAACCAGCCGCATCCAGCAACATGCCAGAATAGCCAATCACACCCGCACAGGCCTGTTGACGGCGCGGCATGGCATACATCGCCATCATTGCCCCTTGGGAAAACCCGACCACCACCAACTGTTTGTCCGTCAATCCCCAGCGCGCCAGCTCGGCATCAAGGTACTCATTCAAAATGGCCGATACCTCGACCATGGGCGCTTCGCGCTCCAGACGTTCGCGTTCAATGGCGCGGATTGAAAACCACTGGTATCCACCGGCAAAGGCTTCGCATACGGCAGGTGCATTGGGTGCGGCAAAGGCCGCATCCGGCAGGGCATCGCCCCATTCCTCGCCCAGTGTCAAAATACCCTCGGCACTGTCACCATAGCCATGCAGAAACACCACCAGTTGCTTGGCTGCGCCTGATTGAGGGGGAATAAAGCCGGCATTAAGCATGTAAAATCCTTTTTTACGGGTGTTTTTCTGTCTGGAAGAGCATATATTTGGAATAACCTCATCACAACAACAC
>JBEIPH010000186.1:0-3705 GCA_040377115.1 Micavibrio sp.
CCGATCGCGTTTGAGCGCCTGCAGGCACAGCCCGCGGCCTTGCGCTGCGCGCGTTGCCAGGCGGGCCATGAAGAAAAGACCGGCCGCAGGCGTTAACCTCGGCGCATTGCCTCACTTGAAAGCCCCGCCATGGAATTTGGCGCGGTGATGGAAGAAGCCATGGCGATCATTTCCGCCCGCGCACCCCAAGTGGCCACCACCGTGCAAAACAGCCTGCCAGCGACTGGCCCCAAAATGGTGCCAACAACCTTGTTTTTTCTGGCAGCCCTGCGTCTTGGGGTGGTTGAAAACTGGCTGGGTGGACCAGCCCTGCAACAGTTACGCGATGCAGGCCGGCGTGATCTGGCTGAAAAAATTGGCAGCGATTTTTCACGCCTGAGCCAGCAAAGCCGCGAAACCCTGCCCGGTGACTGGCGCGGATTTTCATTACCGCTGATGCAAGACAACAGTTTGCAACAACTGCAGTTCTTTTATCGTCGTCAGGGCGACAGCGACGAAGGCAACACGGGCGAGCAAAGCAAAACCACCCGATTTTTGGTCAACGTTAGCCTCAGCCGTATGGGTGATTTGCAACTCGACGGCCTATTGCGCAAGCCCGCAACGCCAAAACCAGCCGCAAGCGGGCATCTTGACCTGATCCTGCGCAGCGATGCGCCTTTTGATGTCAGCCTGCAACAAGATCTGCGCCGTGCCTTCACCCATGGGCTTGAAGATAGCAAATTATCTGGCAGCCTGCAGTTTCAGGCCAATCGGCAGGGCTGGCAAACAATTGCTCATGCTGCTGATGATAGCCGCATGACCTAGCGCCAGCCGACTTTTTTGGCCCAGCTGATAAATTCTTTTTCACGCTTTTTGCTGTCGGCTGGCGGTTTTTCACCCTCGGACTGACTACGTGCCCGCATCTCGGCAATTTTACTGGCCAGTGGCGGCAGGCCAGCAGCTTTGCGCAATTCATCTACACGATTTATATCGGCGATGGGTTTGGGTGAAAGCTGGCCATGTTCATCCCAATCAAACTGGGTGCCGTATTTTTGTGGCTTGCCTTCAAAACATAAAATGCGGTCTTCCAGCATGGCCAATTGGGCCGCAGTGACATCCGTCTTTTTTAAAAGTGTCAGGGCGCGGCGCTGGAAATCAGGCAGGCTGATGGCATGCTGTGCAATAACCCATGCAGCATCGGCGGCCTCTTGCTCCACCAGTCCCGCATGCGGCCAGCCGCCAATTTTATCGATGATTTTTTCAAGCGCTTGGGCATTGCTGATGTGCACTGCTTCCATTTCAGGATGATACCCATCAAAAAGGGTACCGGCCGCAACCAGTTCAGCGCGTTTTTCCTCGTCACGCGCATACATCGACAGCAAATGTGTTGCGATATCACTGTTCATCGGCTGATTTACGGCGAAACCCTTCAAGCGCGATTTCATCCAGCGCAATTGCTTCCTTGAAGGCGCGTTCTTCCGCTTCGATACGGTCACGCTCAGCTTGTGTCATTTCGTATTTCTTAAGCTCGGCAAAACTTTCCATCAATCTGTCTTTGGCTTGCTGTATTTTAAGCTCCAGCGCCTTTTCAGCCTCAAGCAAGGCCTCGCGCTCGCGCTGCACTTTCTCGGCATAGCTGGCAAAGGTAAAAGATACATCTGCTGTTTGACGCAGGGCTTCTTTTTCTGCCTCAAAGGCAGCTTCAAGCGCTTGGCGTTTACGTTCCAGCACGGCCATATCGGAATAGTATTGCGACAGCACGCGGCGCTTTTCATCAAGTTCGTATTTATGAAGCCGGATTAAAGGCTGCAAATCTGCCATTGGCTATCTTACGCCTTCTGCCCGGCCAGTGCAGCGGCCAGCATGGCATAGCCGTCATCAAGCGTTGTGCGCTCGCGCGGCTTTTGCGTCAAGAATTTTTCAATCTCTGGGTAAATTTGAATGGCGTGGTCAACTTTGGGATCGGCCCCGCGGCGATAGGCCCCCAGACGGATCAGCTCGGCCATGTCTTCATAGGTTGACATGATCTCCCGGCCCTGTTGCACCAATACTGCCTGTTCATCGGTCAAGCAGCGCGGCATAGATCGTGACACGCTGCGCAGAATATTGATGGCGGGATAGCGCCCACGATCGGCAATCGAGCGGTCCAGAACAATGTGGCCATCAATAATACCGCGCACGGCATCGGCAATCGGTTCGTTGTGGTCGTCGCCTTCCACCAGCACCGAGAAAAATCCGGTGATGTCACCCTGTGCCGCACCATCAATGCCGCCTGTCTTATTGCCGGGGCCCGCGCGCTCCAGCAACTTGGCCAGCTCGGAAAACGTTGTGGGTGGATAGCCTTTGGAGGTTGGCGGCTCCCCCGCCGACAGGCCAATTTCCCGTTGTGCCATGGCAAAACGGGTGACGCTGTCCATCATGCACAAAACTTGTTTGCCGTGATCACGGAAATATTCGGCAATCGCCAGCGTCATATAAGCACCCTGACGGCGCATCAGCGGCGATTCATCTGATGTTGAAACAATCACAACGCTTTTCTTCAGGCCTTCTTCGCCCAAATCGTCTTCAAGGAATTCCTGAACCTCGCGCCCACGTTCGCCAATCAGGCCGATCACGCTAACCTCTGCGGCGGCATAACGCGCCAGCATCGACATCAGTACCGATTTACCAACGCCCGATCCGGCAAAGATACCCATACGCTGTCCGCGACAGGTGGACAGGAACGAATTGAGCGCGCGCACACCAAGATCAAGCTTATCGCCAAGCCTTTTTCTATCGTGCGCCAGCGGCGGCTTGTTGCGCAGGGCAATCGGTTCATCACCGGGCAGCAGCGGGCCTTTACCGTCAAGCGGCTCGCCCAGCGCATTGATAACACGGCCAAGCCACAGCGGGCTTGGTGACACCGTTGGCTGCGCTGCGGCCACTTCGGCGCGGCACCCAAGACCTACACGGTCAAGCGGCTTAAACGGCATCACAAGGGCATGGCCCTCGCGAAAGCCAACCACCTCGCAGGGCACAGGATCCGCCCCGCGCGGTGTTAATTGGCAACGATCACCAATTGAAAGTTCTTTTTCAACACCACCAACCTCAACCAGCATGCCAAGGATTTTGGTGACCCGCCCAAAAAGCTGGCGGTCGGCCATGGCGCCGATCTGCGCATCGAGATTGTCGATGAACTGGCGACCAAGCGTCATGACCGATCCTCCTGTCTGATAAGTTTTACGCTTTACGATAAAGCCAGGCAGCAATCACACCTGCACCAACCGCATGTACAAGCTGCAGCGCAGCCCAAGCAAGCGGAATGGTCATCGGGATGGGCAGCCACGCATAGCTGGCCGATTGCATGATGGCAAAGATAATACCAACCCACATACCAAAGCGCAGACCTTCACGCCAACCTTTGGCTTCGTAATTGCGGGTGAACAAAAAGACAAAAGCGCAAGACAGCAAAATCTGGTGCATCACAGACCAGCCAAAGAAGTTGCCCATCTCCTCAACACTTCTCCATTGATCAGATGTCGCCATATAAAGTGGCTTCATCAGCATGCCGTGGGCAATCCAGTCAAAAAGAAAGGTAAAAGCAAAAACAGCTCCGGTAGCGATGGCAAAACGGTTCCAGTTCACGCTTTGTGCGTGCCAAGCAGTGGTGGTCGTCATCTGGCATCCTCCTGTTAAATTTTTTATCATCTTTATTGACGAGGCCTTGGGCAAAAAAAAGCCCATATA
>JBEIPH010000098.1:0-5088 GCA_040377115.1 Micavibrio sp.
AACATCGCTGTCAGTTCTTGTTCAAAACGATCACCAAGCGCACGACGCAAGGAGTCTTCTGCCCAAGGCGGACATTCGCAACGCACCGCAAGGGGCATGGCTTCGTCAGTGAGATTTTTATCCTCCAGAAACGCAGCCAGCTTTTTTTCCTCGCGCGTCATTTCCTCGGGCGCATAGCGATCACCGGAAAAGCTGCGCTCGATAGAACTGGCGTTATGTTCGCGGTCAATCACAAGACTTGCGATGACCAGCGCGCGCGCCGTTACCTCTGCCCCGTTTTGTTCAACCCACCATGACAGACGCAGATATTCGCGCATGATGCGATACAGGCGATTATTGATAGCCTGACGGTCTTTTGACCCGATAAAGCGGCGCGAGCGGAAGTAAGCCGATGTCAGCGTATCGGCGGGACGTGGCGTGGTCATGATTTCGGCAAGAATATCAATGACCGCCTGAATGCGGGCAGCAGGTGTCATGACTCAAAACGGACAAATTCAGCGTTGGCCCGGAATTGTTCAACATCGCGCGCACCGCTATAAGCCATAGCCGCACGCAACGAGCGCAACATTTCATCGATCACAAGCGCGGCAGAGCCATGATAAAGCGCTTCGCCATGCTGTTCGCTTGCCAGATCATACACATCCTTGGACATGCCAGCACGCGCAGACGTTACTTGCGTTGTTTTGCCGTCTTTGTACACCAGTGTTCCCGGGGCTTCGTCGCTACCCGCCAGCAGACAGCCAAGCATGATGGCGTTGCCTCCCGCCGCCAGCGCTTTTGCAATGCGCGCGCCGTTGATCATGCCGCCATCCACGATCATGGGGATATCAAGCATGTCACATTCAGCTGCCACATCCAATACGGCCTGCATTTGTGGGATACCCGTGCCAGATGTCTGGCGCAGGGCCGATGCAGATGAAAAACCAACGCCAACCTTCACAGCATCGGCACCAGCATCAGACAAGCTGCGCGCGGCAGCTGCCGTGGCAACATTGCCTGCAATCACCTGTACTTCAGCGCTGCGTTGCTGGCGGATCATACTCACCGTATTGGCGACGTCGCGTGCATGGGCATGGGCCGCATCGACAAAAACAACATCAAGTCCGGCATCAACCATTGCCAAGGTGCGATCAACAGCTTCCTTGCCAGTACCAACAGCAGCACCCACCATCAAGCGACCAAGCTTGTCACTGGCAGCCATTGACCAACGGGCGTTCTTTTCAATGTCTTTAACCGTGATAAGACCCGCGCAGCGGCCCTGATCATCAACCAGCACCAGTTTTTCAATACGGTTTTGATGCAGCATCTGGCGCGCAAGCGCGGCATCGATCCCCGCTTTGGCCGTCACAACGTCATGCGTCATCAGGCTTGATACAGGTTGTGTGTAATCTTCAAAGAAACGCAGATCACGGTTGGTAATAATACCGACAACTTTTTTGGAAGGCTGTTCAATGACAGGCAGACCAGAAATTTTATACGTCGTCATCAGGTCAAGCGCTTCGGCGATCGAGCTGTCGGGCGCAATCGTAATCGGCTCGCGCACATATGGACCCTGATGGCGTTTCACGCGGCGCACTTCTTCGACCTGTTTGCCTGCCGGCATCTGGCCATGGATAACACCAAGACCGCCGTGCTGCGCCATCGTAATTGCCATGGCGGCCTCGGTTACATCAGCACGCGGTGCGGAGATCAGCGGTATATTGATTGAGAGCGTTTTGGTCAGGCGCGTTTTGAGCGCCACCTCAGCTGGCTTGACCCCTGTTTCGGCAGGTATCAGCGAAACATGGTCAAAGCACAAGGCATGGCGAATGGTGGCATTACGTTTCATTGTCGTGAAATCCCCCGGGGCAAAAAGGCCTGAAAAGCCTGAATATTTTAGCCCCTGAAGCCCATCCCCACAACATACATTTCCGAGCTGTCGGCACGGCTGGCATGTGGCTTGACGTGCTTAACGCGCAGAAAATCCTTTTTAAGCGCATTAAGTAAATCTTTTTCCGTCCCGCCCATAAAAACCTTGGACAAAAAGACGCCGCCGGGGTTAAGAACCTCGCGAGCAAAATGATACGCGGCCTCGGCCAAAGCCATGATCCGCAGGTGATCGGTTGATTTGTGACCAATCGTCGGAGGGGCCATGTCGCTGAGCACCACATCGGCCTTACCGCCAATGGCATCCTTGAGCAGCTGGGGCGCTGTGTTGTCCATAAAGTCCAGCTGGATAAAGGTGCTTTCTGCCACATCGACCATTTCAAGATAGTCAATCGCCACCACGCGTCCGCCCGTGACCGATGGCTTGATAATATCAACCGCAATCTGTGTCCAGCCGCCAGGTGCTGCACCAAGGTCGATCACTTTTTGACCAGGTTTAAAGAATTGCAGTTCATCATTCATTTGTATGATTTTAAAGGCAGCACGGCTGCGATACCCCTGTGCCTTGGCAGCGGCGACATAAGGATCGTTGAGCTGGCGTTCAAGCCATTTGGCTGATGACTTGGTGAACTTTTCACGCTTTTTAAGAATAACGTTCTTGCGCAGACCTTTTGGTCCGCCCGCTGAATCCGACGCCTTACGCCCGGGTGGTTTTTTTCCGCCGCCCCCTTTTGTCACTTGGACACCGGCATTGAAAATTCTGCTTTGGCACCGTCAGGCCAACGTGCTGTAACCGCTTTCAGGCGAGTATAAAAACGCACACCTTCCATGCCATGCATATGCACATCTCCGAACAGGGAGCGTTTCCAGCCACCAAAGCTGTGATAGGCCATTGGCACTGGGATCGGCACGTTGATGCCCACCATGCCTGTCTGGATACGCTGGGCGAAATCACGCGCCACACCGCCATCGCGGGTAAAGATGGCAACACCGTTCCCAAAGGGATGGCTATCAACCAGCGCGCAGGCTTCGGCGTAATCTTTTGTGCGTGTGACACACAGCACAGGGCCAAAGATTTCTTCCTGATAAATTTTCATTTCCGGTTTAACGTGGTCAAACAGGCAACCACCAAGGAAATAACCAGGGCCTTTTGCTGCCGTTACTTTGCGTCCATCGACAACAAGCTTGGCACCTTCGCGCTCGCCTGCCTCGACATAGGATGTGACTTTATCAAGATGCTTGCGGCTGACCAGCGGGCCCATCTCTACCCCCGCCTGTGTGCCTGCACCAATTTTTAATTCTTCAACACGTTTTGAAAGTGTTTCGACCAGCTTGTCGGCGGTTGCATCACCCACAGGGACCGCAACCGAAATAGCCATGCAACGCTCACCGGCCGAACCATAGGCCGCACCCATCAAAGCCTCGACCACCTGATCCATCGGCGCATCGGGCATAATCACCATGTGATTTTTGGCACCACCAAGCGCCTGCACGCGTTTACCCTGTTGGCTTGCCACCTGATGGATATGTTGCGCCACAGGCGTTGAGCCAACAAAACTGATAGCTGAAACGCCATTGTGGTTAAGAAGCGCTTCGACCACTTCTTTGCCGCCGTTAACAACCTGCAACACGCCTTCTGGTGCGCCGGCCTCTGTCCACAGGCGTTGAATAAACACGCCCGCCCCCGGATCAACCTCGGAAGGTTTGAGGATAAAACAGTTACCGCAACCAACGGCCACGGGGAACATCCACAGCGGGATCATGGCGGGAAAGTTAAATGGCGTGATACCCGCCACAACACCCAACGGCTGGCGGATGGAATAGCCATCAACGCCGGTGCCAACATTCTCGCTAAATTCACCCTTGAGCAAATGTGGCATGCCACAGGCAAATTCAACCACCTCGATACCGCGCTGCACTTCACCTTTGGCATCATCCAGCGTTTTACCGTGTTCGCGGGTGATAATGGCCTCAAGCTCGCCACGGTGACGGTTAATAAGCTCAAGAAACTTGAACATCACGCGCGCACGTTTAAGCGGCGTTTCATTGCCCCAGCTGGCAAAAGCCTTGCGCGCACGCGCCACAGCCGCATCAACTTCGGCAGGCATGGCATGCGAAAGATCGTAAAGCTTTTCCTCTGTCGCCGGATTGATAACGGGCGTTACAACCGCTGACAGTTTTGATGAGGCTGCATTAATGACAGTCATGACAAATATCCCCTGAGGAATTGTTTGAAGATCTACTGCCGCACTATAGCGCAGGGTGGTATTGTCCTGCCACGTGCTTTAAATTGCCATAACTGTGATTATTCGGCGATATCGATGTCTTCGATGCGCAAATTTATATCATGGGTGAATGACACAACACTGCCATCGAGCAAAGCCTGACGCGCCAGCACCTCGGCCTTTGGTGACAACACAAAATAGGCGTCAGATTGGTCAAAGGTCGCCATAACCTGACCTTTGATTTCAACAACCTTTAAAACATGTGCGGTGATTTTGTCTGTCATCGCATACCGCCTTGCCCGCCTGCTGGTGGTTGCCAGTTGGCAGGGCGATCAGGTGCCACGCCCGCCTCGCGCGCACGATGCAGCGAGAGCGATACCCAGCTTTGTCCTTCCATCGGCACATCAGCACCAGACATCTGCTGTGCCTCAGCGCGCAGATCGCTGCTGAATACCAGACGCGGACCAGCACCCATACGTTCAAGCAAGTGTCTGGCACGTTGCATCTGCACGGCCGCATCAGTGTCTATATCATCCGTAATAACATGCGGTTTATAGGCACTGACGCAATCAAAAGGCGGTTTATCAGGCGCTGTGATTGTTACCTTTTCAGGCGTTGCGTCTATATCCGTTTGCCAGCGCCCAACGCTGATCGGGCCATCATAAAGCGATGGATCAAATACACAGGTTTCAATTTTTCCATCAGGCAGCCGTACAGGCAAAGCAATTGCCACGTGATATTGCCAGCGCATAAAATTGCCATTGGGTGACAAGGCCGTAAGCGGATTGTCATTGTCTTTTTCAAACGCCCATATTTTCTTTGGCGACAGGCCCAGACGCTTGGCTTCTTCGCACATCAGATGCGCGCGGGCGTAACATCCCTCCGCTGGCATGCTGTGCGTGATGGTTGGCATATCTGCCAAATGGTCAAACAGCTTAATCGCCGCCGGTAAATCCAGCGGTGTTCCTTTTTGGGCAAAAGCGTCAAATTGCATGCT
>JBEIPH010000148.1:0-4245 GCA_040377115.1 Micavibrio sp.
AACAAACATAAATATTCGCAGCGCCCTCAAGCTTGCCTGCAATGGGCATTTTATCAGGCGTGGTGGCGCGGTATCTGGCGCGTGCGGGGCCAAGATCGCCCGCACCAAAGCCAAAGCCGCGCAGATGGGTGTTGAGCGTTTCAAGGTTTTCAAGATTGTCTTGCGGTCGGATGGTGTCTGTGTGGCTGGTCGTTTGTGTCGGGCCCTCTTTTTGAAAGGTGGCACCCGCGTGGTGCCAGCCATCAACCACCGGTGTTAGGTATCCTTCATGGCAAATCACCTGCCGCAGGTTTTGTGAAACAGCGGTTGGCTTCAGGCTGCTGACTTGTCCGCGCAGGGGTTGCAGGGGCAGGTCGGCCAGAACAGCAAAATGCCGTGCCGCATTGGCACTGGCAACCACGGTGGCGTCAAATCCGGCCACGGGTATCTGGTCAATTGTTGTCCCTAAATGTAGTGTGATGCGCGGGTGACCAAGCCACTGTTTGCAAAGCGCCGCCGCGTCAAGCATACCGCCTGTGGCATGCAGCAGGGCGGGGTGGTTAAAGGCCGTTTTTTCCTGCCACGAACACAGCGCGTCGGGATAGCCATGAAAGGCCGTGATTTTTTGCGCACGCTGGATTTTTTGCGCATCCAGCATCAGGCGCAAGACCCCTGTTTGCTGCCAGATGTTTTGTGGCAAGTGGTGATACAAAGCCTCCGCAAAGCAAAAAGCCATCAGTGAAAAACGCCCGGATGGTGCATCATCGGCCGTTGGTTTGGGGTAAACAATGGCGCGTGGATTGCCAGATGCTTCGGCTGCAATTTCACCATGGCGGTCAAAAACGCTTACCTCGCAGCCACGCAGGGCAAGGGCGCGCGCCACACTGGCCCCCGCAATACCGGCGCCAATAACCGCGATGCGCTGCGGTTTTTGTATTGCTTGATGACCATCTGGTTTATGCCCGACGGTCATTGACCATTTAATGCCAAAGCCCTTGGTTTTTTCGACCGTGAAACCGGCGGCGGTCAGGCCGCGCCGTACCTTGCCCACCACGGTAAAGCTGCTGAGCGTGCCGCCAGCACGGCTGAGGCGAAAGAGATGTGCGTAGAGATCGTTATGCCACATGGCGGGGTTTTTAAGCGGCGCAAAACCATCCAGAAACCAGACATCAATGGTGCCATCACCCGCCATATCGGGCAGGGTTGCGCCAATATCACCCAGCACCAGTGTCAGGCGCAGGTTAAGGTTGTCATCATGCAGGTGATGCATGCCGCCACAGGGCGGGGGGTAATTGGCCAGCAACCAGCGGCAGGATTTTTCAAGTGTTGGCCATTCGGCATATACGTTGGCAAGCGCGTCACGCAAGATGGGGTGTTTTTCAAAGCTGATCAGGTGCAGCCGGCTGGCACTATTGCCCTGTTTGGCAAACAGGTCGCGCCACAGGTCGATAACCAGCAGCATGTTAAGGCCCGTGCCAAAGCCAAGCTCCCCGATGGTAAAAACGGCGCGCGCATCGTTTTTGGCATGATGCGCTGCAAGACGGTCATAAAGCCGGTTTTTTTCCAAAAAGACATAGCGCGACTCATCAAGGGCGTGATTGCGCTGAAAATAAACATCGTCATAAAGCACACTGCGCCAGCCACCATCAGCCGAGCGTTGCAAGTCGACGGTAATCGGTGCAAAAATAGAGGTTGTTGTCTGGTTACTCATGTTATTCTAGGTAGCCTAAAAACGGACTTTAAGGAAGATCGATGGTTACCAACGAACTGCGCGCTGAAATCGAACGCGAACTGAAACGAAAACTGGTGGCTGCTGCCCCGCTATCTGCCGCCAATAACGCGCAGATCTATCGTCTGGGGCTTGAAGGTGGCAAATCGGTGGTGGCCAAAATCGCGCAAAAAGGCCTTGATATCGAAGCTTTTATGCTCAAATACCTGCGCGAACATTCCCCCCTGCCTGTCCCCACCATCCATTACAGCAACGACCATGTGATTATCATGGATTTCGTTGAAACCTATTTCAGCGTCGATGATAAAGCCCAGCGCCACGCAGCCGAGCTGCTGGCGGCCCTGCATGGCGTTAAAGGGCCCAGTTTTGGCTTTACCCGCGATACCTCTATTGGTGGTATTCGCCAGCCCAATCCGCAGGGCGAAGACTGGTCCGCGTTTTATGCAGAACATCGCCTGATCTATATGGCCAAAGGTGCGCTTGAAGACGGCAAAATTGATGCCAAGATGATGAACCAGATCGAAAAGCTGGCCGGCAAGCTAAAATCCTATTTGCCACGCCCCCAGCCCCCCGCCCTTATTCATGGCGACATCTGGGGTGGGAATATTTTGTTTGGTCAGGGCCGTGTGGCGGCGTTTTTAGATCCGGCTATTTATTATGCCGATCCTGAAATTGAACTGGCGATGATTGCGCTGTTTAACACGCTGAATGACAGTTTCTTTGCGCGTTATAATGACCTGCGCCCCATCGCACCGGAATTTTTCGAACTGCGCGCACCGATTTACAGCATCTATCCGTTGCTGGTGCATGCCCGCCTGTTCGGCAGCAGCTATGTGCGCAAGGTGCAAAAAGCCCTCGACAGATTTGCCGGATAGATTTTAAGACGGCGGTGCGTGACGCAGTGCGGTTGTGCGATGGCCCGATGCCTGCGCGCAGAGCGGCACGCCACTATTTATCAGGCCAACTGCGGGCTGAAAATATCCACGCTGCGCGCGACAAATTCTTCAAGCGAAGCGGTGCCAAAGCTGTCGATGGACAGTTTTTGCTCGATCACCAGCGTCGTCAGACCATGGCAGAGCGACCACAGTGAAACGCTGAGAAAACGGGCATCAACACCCTCTTTCAGGCGACCGGCAAGGGCGCTTGATAACAACGCATAGCTTTTACCAGCGGTCATGGCCAGTGTTGGAAAACGCTTGAGGTCTGACAGTTCACGACCAAACATGATCTGGAACAGGGCCTTGTTGCTTTGCGCGAACGAGATATAGCTGACCACCAGTTTTTTCAAACGGTCTTGTGTGGAGGCAGCGCCAGTGGCGTCCTCGGCCATTTGAATGGCCAGACGCTGGAAACCTTCTTCGGCAATGGCGGCTAGCAATTCATCTTTGTCACGGAAGTGGCTGTAAGGTGCGGCCTGTGTGACACCGGTTGCCTTGGCAAGGGCCCGCAGGGAAAGACCCTCGATGCCGTCTTGCTCCAGCAGGTCACGTGCGGCAACCAACAGGGCGTCGCGCAGATTGCCGTGGTGGTATTTGAATTTTTTTTGCAGGTCTGCTTTAAGTGCTTCATCGCTGGCCACGGGTGTGGTCAACGGGCGTGCCATGGTGGCGACGGTCATGTGGTATTCTCCCCTGTGTTCCCCACCGGCGCTTTTATAAGTCGCGTCCGGTAAAAATATCTTGGCATCGTTGAGATACAGCGTCAATATACATCGCATGCGTTTTGTCTTTTTTATCATGTTGATGGCTGTTTCAGGGTGCATCCCGCTTGAAAGCGGACGCACCGCAATTGCCGCCTGCCCGCAGGCGGGCCTGAGCGATGTGGCTTTTTACAGCGGATCACCGCAGCAGGGTGTTGTCCTGCCAGCCGAGCAGCAAGGCACGCTCAAGCGTTGGGATGTCGGTGCCGTGTCGGGTAACGCCTATCTGCAATGTATCTATGATGATGGTAACGAGGTGGTTCAGCGCCTGCCCGCCACCTTCACCAGCTGTGATTTTGATGTTCAAAGCACGGTTTTGGCCTGTGATGTCAGAAGATAATATTTATTAATATCAGCGTATTAAGCGTTTTTTATTGCCATAATATATAGAATCCGGTTATAAATGAGCACCGCTTGTTGTAGCCCGGAGCCTTTCATGACCAATCCTCTTGTGCGCTTGCGCGACGCTTTTAACGCCGCCCGCAGCTATCCTTATATCGAACGCGCCAAACAACTGGCCATTGAAACACCGGCAGAAATTTTTGTAGGTGCGGCGGCACTTTCACTGGGCGCGATGGCGATCAGCTATAACCACGAGCATGAAAAACGCTGCCAGATCCCGCTGGCTTTCTCAGAGATTGAAAATACCGAATTCCAGTTAGAACGCCTGCGCAATATCAAAGTACCTGCCCTGACCCGTTTTTATTCCGTCACCAACGATGTGGTGATGAAGGTATTCGAGGCCAACAATCTTTCCTGCCAGAAATGGATCAACAGCGGCAGTGATTATTATTTTGCCCATGAATTACAATTTAAAACCGACCCCGGCTTTCGTGTG
>JBEIPH010000008.1:0-10914 GCA_040377115.1 Micavibrio sp.
AGCACGGCCAGCATAAAGGCTTGCGCTTCCTCGGCGAATTTAATGGCGGCGGCTTTTCCGTTTTCTTCAAGTTCGGCGGCAAACAGCGGCACGAAGGAAACGCTGAAGGCGCCTTCGGCCGTAATCCGTCTGAAAAAATTCGGCAGTTTGAGCGCCACAAAAAAAGCATCGGCCAAAGGCCCCGCACCCAGATAGGTGGCCGTGAGGATATCACGGGCAAAACCGAACAGGCGGCTGAGCAGGGTCAGGCCGCCAACAGTGGCTATGGACTTGTAAAAAGACATTTTTTTGCTCCCGCAAGTTGCCTTGCGTTTTATCTACCTTCCCCCTATCTTGGGCACATGGCAACCGAAAACCGCAAGAACAAAGAAGCCGGCTGGTTTGGCTTTAAACCAGTTGACCCGTCCAGCAAGAAAAAGCTGGTCGAGGGCGTTTTTGACAACGTCGCCAGCCGCTATGACCTGATGAACGACCTGATGTCGGGCGGCATCCATAGAATCTGGAAAAACCGTTTTGTCGGGCTGATGCACCCCCGCCCCAACCGTCGTCTGCTGGACGTGGCTGGTGGCACGGGCGACATCGCATTCAGATACCGCGCCAAGGCGGGGGATCAGTGCGATATCACCGTCTGCGATATCAACCGCGAAATGCTCAAAGTTGGTCAAGATCGCGCCGTTGATCGCGGGTATGTCAACGGCTTCACATGGGTCGAGGGCAATGCCGAAAGCCTGCCTTTCGCCGAAAACAGCTTTCACCTTTATTCGATTTCTTTCGGGCTGCGAAACGTACCAAAAATTGATGACGCGCTTGAAGAAGCTTTTCGTGTGCTTAAACCCGGTGGGCAGTTTTTCTGCCTTGAATTCAGCCGTGTAAACAACGACGCGCTGCGCCGTTTGTATGATGCCTATTCATTTGCTGTTATCCCGCGCATTGGCGGTATCGTGGCGCAAGATCGCGACAGTTACCAATATCTGGTGGAAAGCATCCGCCAGTTCCCGCCACAAGGCGAACTTGAAAGCCGCCTGCAACGCGCCGGATTTGAAAAAACACGCGTTATCAACCTCAGCGGCGGTATTGCCGCCATTCATATTGGCCACAAACTGTAAGGATTATTATCATGACATCTATCGTCAACATCGAGATCGCCACCCTGCCCCATTTTGAAGGTCTGACGTTGCCCAACCACGCAACCGATCTGGCAGCCGGCCTTGATCTTGAAGCCGCTATTGATGCACCCATCACCCTGCAACCAGGCGAGCGTCAGTTGATCCCAACCGGCATTTCAATCGCCCTGCCCGCAGGATATGAAGCACAGATCCGCCCACGCTCGGGCCTTGCCTATAAAAACGGCGTAACCGTCCTCAACAGCCCCGGCACGATTGATGCCGATTATCGCGGCGAGGTCAAAGCCCTGCTGATCAACCACGGCCAACAGCCTTTTGTTATCGAACGCGGTATGCGTATTGCACAAATGGTTATCGCCGCCCACGCCCGCGTCAGCTGGCAGCAAGTTGAAACACTCAGTGAAACGACACGCGGTGAAGGCGGCTTCGGATCAACCGGAGTTCGCAAGAGTGCCTAATAAAAAAGAACCCAAACGCTGCCACTGGGTTGGTAAAGGCAAAGATTTTTACGATGCCTATCACGACACCGAATGGGGCGTGCCGGTACATGATGACCAAAAACACTTTGAATTCCTGATCCTTGAGGGCGCACAAGCAGGCCTAAGCTGGGACACAGTCCTTAAAAAGCGCGAAGCCTATCGCAAAGCCTTTTTTAATTTTGACGCCAAAAAAGTCGCGCGCATGAGCGATGCCGACCTTGAAAAGCGCCTGCAAAACAAAGACCTCATCCGCAATCGCCTCAAAATTTACGCTGCGCGCAAAAACGCCATCGCCTTTCTGGCTATCCAGAAAGAATTTGGCAGCTTTGATAAATACGTATGGTCTTTTGTTGGCGGCAAACCCATCGTCAATAAATTCAAAACGTCCAAACAAATACCCACGCGCACAAAAGAAAGTGACGCCCTTTCCAAAGACCTTAAAATGCGCGGCATGTCATTTGTTGGCACAACCATTATTTATGCGCATATGCAGGCAACCGGCCTGGTAAACGACCATCTGGTTGAATGCTTTCGTTTTAAACCCTGCAGCAGGATGAAATAACCATGCGTGTGTTTGATAATATCTGGCAGACCATTGGCAACACGCCACTGGTGCGTATCCCAAAACTATCGGCCGAATACGGCGCGGTTGCGGATATTCTTTTGAAACTTGAATTTTTCAACCCGCTGTCGAGCGTCAAGGATCGCTTGGCCCTTTCGCTGATTGAAACCGCCGAGCGTGATGGCCTGATCAAGCCTGATACGGTTATTATCGAGCCAACCTCGGGTAACACCGGTATTGGCCTTGCGTTTATCTGCGCTGCCAAAGGGTATAAACTGATTTTAACCATGCCAGAAAGCATGTCCTATGAGCGCCGCAAAATGCTGCGTTTGTTTGGGGCTGAAATTGTCCTTACCCCTGCGGACAAGGGCATGAATGGCGCAATAGCCGCCGCCGAAGAACTGGCCAGCAAAACATCCAACCACTTTATGCCCCAGCAATTCAACAACCCCGCCAACCCCGCCATCCACCGCGCCACCACAGCCGAAGAAATCTGGCGTGATACAGACGGCAAGGTTGATATGCTGGTAGCAGGATCAGGCACAGGCGGCACAATTACCGGTGTCAGCGAAGTTTTAAAGGCGCGCAAGCCTTCTTTTAAATCGGTCGCTATCGAGCCAAGCGAAAGCCCCGTTATTTCCGGTGGTGCCGCAGGTAGCCACAAAATTCAAGGCATCGGCCCAGGTTTTATCCCGAAAATTCTGCGTACAGATCTGATTGATGAAATCATCAAGGTCAGCAGCGAGGATGCAATCGCCATGTGCCGCAAAACCGCGCGGGTCGAAGGTATTCCTGTGGGTATTTCATCAGGTGCTGCCATCCATGCCACCCTCGAAATCGCCAAAAGGCCTGATATGGCCGGCAAAACGATTCTCACAATTATCCCAAGTATGGCAGAACGGTATCTGTCCCTACCCGCCTTCAAAGATCTGGAGTAAATGAATGGCCCAAGCACTCAACAAAAAGCGTCTGCGCGATACACGCATCTTGATGGTTCTGACCTTGCTGGCGGGTGTTTTTACCAGCAGCTTATGGTCACACGAAAGTGTCGCACATGGGTTGATGGATTTTTCTGGTTACGTCTTGATTGTCATTTGTGCGATTGGCCGCATTTATTCAACCGCCTTTATTGGCGGCATCAAGAATGAAAGCCTGATCATGGTCGGGCCATATTCTGTTGTGCGCAATCCGCTGTATTTCTTCTCGTTGCTTGGCGCGGTCGGTATTGGCCTGATGTCGGCACATATCGCCTCGTTTGTTATAATTTCTGTTGGCTTTGCTTTGATTTATCACTTCCTGATCAAGCGCGAGGAAGAATTCCTTGAACAGCAATTTGGCGATCTTTACCGCGACTATACAAAACGCGTGCCCCGCTTGCTGCCAAAACTCTCTCTTTACACCTGCCCGCAGGAACTGGTTTTCCAACCACGCTTTTTAAACAAGGCGGTGGCCGATGCTATCTGGTGGTTTGCGGCACTGCCCCTTTTTGAAATCGCCGAAGTCTTGCAGGAACATGGCGTTATAAAGCCCTTGTTTAGCCTGATTTAACGCCTTATTTCAGGGGGTTATGGCCGGCCATAAACGGCTTGTTTTGGCATGCCAAAACCCTTAAAAATAAGGACATGCAAAACAGCCCCGCACTTGATGCCGAAAGCCCTTCGGCCCAGCCGGATAATACCGCCAATCTCACTCCGATGATGGCGCAGTACAAGGCCGTCAAAGAGCAATACCCAGACTGCCTGCTGTTTTACCGCATGGGCGATTTTTACGAGCTGTTTTTTGATGATGCCATCACAGCCTCGGCAGCACTCGACATCACCCTCACCAAACGCGGCAGCAAGGGCGAAGACGTGCCCATGTGCGGTGTGCCATGGCACAGCCACGAAAGTTATCTGGCACGCCTGATCCGTCAGGGATTTAAGGTCGCGCTGTGCGAGCAAGTCGAAACACCCGAGGAAGCCAAAAAGCGCGGCGGCTACAAAGCACTGGTCCAGCGCGACGTTATCCGCGTGGTCACCCAAGGCACGTTGACCGAAGACACGCTGTTGGAGCAAAACACCAATAATTACCTATCGGCCCTGACCGATATCGGCGGCAATATCGGGTTTGCGTGGCTGGATTTGTCCACGGGTGATTTTACCCTGCAACCCGTCCCCCACAAAGACCTTGGCGCGACACTGGCCCGCGTGGCGCCGTGCGAAATTCTGGTATCCGAGCGCCTGACGCAAAACGAAAAACTGTTTGATGTTTTTGCTGACTGGAAAAAACGCCTGACCGTGCAACCCCACAGCCGTTTTGACAGCGACAACGCCCGCGCAAGGCTTGAAAGCCTGTTTGGTGTCGCAACCCTTGATTCCTTTGGCGGCTTTTCACGCGCCGAGGTGGCCGCAGCTGGTGCGTTGATCGACTATGTCGAGCTGACCCAAAAAGGCAAATTCCCGCGTCTGTCCCCGCCCCGCCAACTGGCCCTTGGCTCGGTCATGGAAATTGACGCCGCCACGCGCCGTAATCTTGAGCTGACCGAAACCCTGACGGGCGAGCGTGCGGGCAGCCTGCTGGCCACGATTGATGAAACGATGACAGCCGCAGGTGGACGCTTGCTGGCACGCCATATTGCCATGCCGCTGACCGATGCGGCGACGATCAACCAACGGCTTGACGCTGTCGCGTTTTTTGTCGGTAACGCAGGTCTGCGCGCCGATGTGCGCGGGTTTATGCGCCAGTGTGCGGATGTTGAACGCTGCCTGGCACGCCTCAGCTTGGGTCGTGGCGGCCCGCGTGATCTGTCTGCAATCCGCGATACGCTGGCGCAAACGGTTTCGCTTTGCCGCCTGATCAACCAGAGTGATCTGCCAAAAATCATCAAAGACGCCCTTGATGCTTTCCGCCAATGGGGCAGCCACCAACCGCTGATTGACCAGCTGGAACGTGCCCTTGCCGCTGACCTGCCCGCCCTCACCCGTGATGGTGGTTTTGTGGCACATGGCTTTTCGCCAAAACTGGACGAGCTTCGCGCCTTGCGCGATAACAGCCGCCAGCATATCGCCCGCCTGCAGGCCGAATACGTCGGTGTGACGGGTGTGAATACCCTGCGTATCAAGCATAACAATGTGATTGGCTATTTTATCGAAGCATCAACCACCAATGCCGATAAAATTTTGTCCAACCCGCAATTCATTCACCGCCAGACACTGGCCAGTGCCGCGCGTTTTACAACCGTTGAACTGACCGAGCTTGAACGCCAGATCAGCGAAGCGGCTGACAAGACCCTCGCCCTTGAACTTGAAATCTTTGAAATGCTGGTCAAAGCCGTGCTGGCAGCGGCTGATGAAATCGCCAAAACGGCACAAGCACTGGCAGCCCTTGATGTTGCCACTGCCTTGGCCGAACTGGCCGCCAAGAACAATCATGTACGCCCAACGGTTGATAATACCCTTGCCTTTGATATCAAAGGTGGCCGCCATCCCGTCGTCGAAGCCGCGCTTAAGCGTGCCAACCAGCCCTTTATTGCCAATGACTGCGCCTTAACTGACAGTGCCCGCCTGTGGCTGCTGACCGGCCCCAACATGGCTGGTAAATCGACCTTCCTGCGGCAAAACGCGTTAATCGCCCTGATGGCGCAAATTGGTGCTTTTGTACCTGCCGCATCGGCACACATCGGCGTGGTTGACCGCTTGTTCAGCCGCGTGGGTGCGGCGGATGATTTGGCGCGCGGGCGTTCCACGTTTATGGTGGAAATGGTTGAAACCGCCACCATCTTGCACCAATCAACGCCACGTTCGCTGGTTATCCTTGATGAAATTGGTCGTGGTACGGCCACCTTTGATGGCCTTTCTATTGCCTGGGCGACGTTGGAATATCTGCATGACGCCAGCCAGTGCCGCGCATTGTTTGCCACGCACTATCATGAACTGACCGCCCTTCAGGAAAAACTGGCCCATCTGGCCTGCCGCACCATGAAAGTGCGCGAGTGGAAAGAAAACATCGTCTTCCTGCACGAAGTTGCCGCCGGAACGGCGGACCGCTCATACGGCATACATGTCGCCAAAATCGCTGGCCTGCCACCTGCCGTGATTGCACGGGCGGAAAGTGTTCTGGCCATGCTGGAAAAGGGCAAAAGCACCTCGCCAAAGGCGATGGCACAAGACCTGCCGCTGTTTAGCGCCGCACCACCTGTTGCAACGGCTGCAAAACCATCGCCTGCGCTTGAAGCGCTCGAGGCGATTGACCCCGACAGCCTGACACCACGCGAAGCGCTTGAGGCGCTTTATGCGCTCAAGGCAAAACTTAAAGCTGATTGATAATTAAGGCTGCGGCGGTTTGGGCGGTGCCACAACAGGTGCTGGTGGCAAGACACCCTGCAGGTCTTTTTCAAGCGCTGTGTAATACAGCTTGATGGTGCGGATATCGCTGTCCGTCACGTCTTTCCAACGTTCCTTGCCAGCCGCGCGTTCTTTTTCGATACCTTCAAGCTCTTTGCGTGCTTTTGAGATCGTCATATAGGGGGCCGACAGATCGGGATTGAGCAAACGGCGAGCCACATAGGCACGCATACCTTTGCGTTGTTCTTCGGTCAGTGTTTCTGGCGCGTTTTCAAACACAATACGTCCGGCGTATTTAACAAATCTGCCGATTGTCGCGTCTTTTTTAAGGTCTGCGTCAAATTCGGCATAAAAACCCTGAAGCATTTGGGCACGCGCAGGCCAGTTGGGGGCACGGTGGAAACGCTCGCACCAGTTTTGCAGGCGTGCCTTCAGGCGGGGTGCAACGGGGCGGTCAAAGAGCTGTTCCAGCAGCGGGCTTTGCGCCTGTTTGTTGAATTTTTTGCTGGGCGGGTTTTGCACTGTGGCAGCAGCCTCGGCCACGCGGGCCAAAAACGCAGGATCGGCAGATTTGATGGCAGCCGCACGTTTTTCCAGTTCATCCTTGCCCATGTTGGCATTCAGCAAGGCACCGGCGGTTTCAACGGGCATAAAGCTTGGTTGCGTCACCGCGCTGACCAGACGGAAAGGAATGGGTTGTGTGTTGTTGCGATCAAAAACACGGCGCATCATGGCCGTTAGTTCTTCAACGCTGGCATTCAGATACTTGGCGGGATCTTCGGTCAGGTCAAAAACAATGCGCGTATTGCCGCCATCAATTGACCCCGCATCGCTGACCACCATGGTTTTGTTGCGGCCATAGGCCAGATCGGTATAGGCAAAGACCGGTGTTTTTGAAACATAGTCAGCAACATTTTCAGGCGAAGACATACGCGCAAAATGATCCCACAGGTCAGGCGCGCCATCTTTGATGATGCGGGCAACACCAATGGTGGCCTTGATATCGTTCATGGCGTCGTGTGCTTCATCATCCGACAAGGCCACGCCATTTTGCTTGGCGACATTAAGCAGCGACATGCTCGGCTTGCCGTATTCGTTTAGTGTATCAAGCTTCAACAGGCCTGGGCGGTAAAGCGCCACCAGCTTGACCATCGCAAAGACATCAAGGCGCGTGTTGCGCTGGGCTGCGTTTTGCGGGCTGACCGCCGTGGTCAGGTCGGTTGGCTGCAGGTTATGGGCCAGATTACGGGCCAGAAGCGGTTCGTCATAACTATGTGAATTGTAGCCCACAAAGGTCAACGGCCAGTGCTGGGTTTTGACCCAGTCGGTGATGTCTTTCATCATGTCATAATGTGACAGCGGGTTGTTTTTAAGATCATCGGGTTTAAAGCCCGTGATCAGCATCGCCCCGGGTGATGGCACAACCCATGGGCTGCGGCGGCATTCAACCTTTTTGCTGGCGAGGATATTGAGATTATCATCTGTAAAAACCAGAGCAACCTGCAACAGCTGGCTGAAATGGAGATCAAGACCAGTCGCCTCGGTATCGTAAAAGATGTACACTTTGTACGTCTCCCCGCCTGTTGTCGTCAGATGAAATGCGATACAAAGGGTGTAGCACCATTTGTAATCATCTGCACGAAAAAAGATCGATTTAGGAAATTTTATGTCGGTAAATCATCAAGTTAGTAGCAGCGTTCCCGCAAGTGACTGGTTAACTTACAGCCGTAACCTCACTGAAAAAATTGACTATTTAGTCCAGCAAAAATTTATTGGAAACAATATTACCAAAACGGTTGCTTTTGTCGCCACCGGTGGCTACGGCCGGCAGGAAATGGTGGCTGGGTCGGATATCGACTTGCTGGTTTTCAGCCCAGATCCTTTGACAGCGCAGCAGCAAAAAGCACTGCGCAGCCTTGGCACGCTTGAGACAGGTCAGCGTAAACTTTCCTTTCAGGTGCACGACAGTCTTAGCCTGAAATCAGCAATTGAAAACCACGACAACCTGCATCTGCTGACCAGCTTGCTTGACCGCCGACTGGTCACGGGCAGCAAAAAAGCTTTCTCACTGGCGACAAAAATCACCACCGATTTTATCGCCAGCCGCGGTGCCGCCAACCTGATTGCCGAAAAATTGCATGAGCGCGATGCCCGCCACCTGCGTCTGGGTGACAGCCGTTATGCCCTGCAACCCGACATCAAAGAGGGCAAAGGAGCGCTTCGCGATCTGCACACCCTGCGCTGGATCATACAACTGACAGGCCATGACCCCGCACCCGAAAGCCTGGCAAAAAAAGGTTTTCTGACCAAAGCCGAAGCCACAACGCTGCAGGAACTGTTCGATTTTTTTAACAATGCACGCCACCACTTGCATCTGGCCAGCGGGCGCGCCAATGACCGTTTGGGCTTTGAATGGCAGCCTGCCGTGGCCTTGGTCATGGGGTACAGCGATGCCGAACCCAACAAACGTGCTGAAAAATTCATGCATGACTATTTCATGAAGGCTTCTGAAACGGGCTATCTTTTGCGTGTTCTATGCACAGCGCTTGAAGATATGGACCTCAGCGCCAGCGCCACAGCGGGCAGACGCTGGGCAAACATTGACCAGACAGCCGCAGGCCTGCCCCTGCACAACAACCGCCTGTTGTTGCCCAAAAAATGCGACCTGACAAAACAGCCCGAAGAATCCCTGCGCCTTTTCCGCGCCAGTCAGGAAACCGGCACAGACATCCATCCCGATGCCCTGCGCAGCATCCGCAAATGGCTGCCCGAAAAAGGTGGCGCACAACTGGCAAAATCAAAAGAAGCCTATGCGCTGTTTCTTGATGTGTTGCTTGATGATTACCAAAACCTGCACACTCTGCGCCATCTGGGTGAAACGGGGATGATCAGCGCCCTGATACCCGCCTTTGAAAATATCCGCGCCCATATGCAATACGACATGTATCATGTCTATGCCGCTGATGAGCATACCTTCCGCGCCTGCGCGGTGCTGCATGATATTGAACAACAAAGACTGACCGCACAGGCCCCTCTTTCCAGCGAGATTTTCAAAACCATTTCGCCTGCCTCGCGCAGCGCGTTGTTTCTGGCCATGCTGCTGCATGATATGGGCAAAGGTACGGGTGGCGATCATGCCCGTGCGGGCGCCAAGCTGGCGGCTGATATCCTGCCGCGCTTTCCCATCGATGCGCAGTCACGCGAAACAGCGGTATGGCTGATTGAAAATCATTTATTGATGACCATGACCGCCTTTAAACGCGATCTTGAAGATGACCAGACCATCAGCGATTTTGCCAGCGCCGTGCAGTCACCCGAACGCCTAAAACTGCTGACATTACTAACCGTGGCCGACATCATGGCGGTGGGGCCTGACCAGTGGAACAACTGGAAAGCAGGACTGCTGCGCCAGTTATACGACCTTACCCGTCGCCATCTGGTGGGTGAACCACGCAGCGCTGCCAAGGACCTCAACGAATATCTGAAACTGACAAAACCTGTTAAGGGCGTTGATGGCCTTCGCATGTATTTTGATATTCTGCCAGATAACGATCACAGCCGTCTTGTCGTGGCGACATCGGACAAAAAAGGGCTTTTTGCACTGCTGACAGGCGCGATTGCGTCGGCAGGTGCCAGTGTGGCAAGTGCGCGCATTCACACCCTGCCCGATGGCACAGCGCTGGATATTTTCGAGCTGCAGGATGTGCGCGGCCATGCCTACGAAAACACCCTTTTTCTGACGCGTTGCCTGACCCGCGCCTTTACTGGCAAACTTGATATCAATCAAGAAATCGCCGAAAGACGAAAGCTGGCAGCCAAATCAAAAGGCGGCTTTACCGTCGCCGCGCGCGTTATCATCGACATCGAGGCCAGCAACGAATATACGCTGGTCGAGGTGAACGGTGCTGACCGCCCGGGTTTGCTGCATGATCTTTCAGCCGTGCTGACGGCACATGATTGCCGCATCCACGCCGCCAAGGTGGCCACCTTTGGCCGCGCAGCCATTGACGTTTTTTACATCAAGGACGCTTTTGGCCTGAAAATCACCCATGCCGGGCTGCTTGCCAAGCTGGAAAAAGAGCTTAAAATCGCTCTGCAGCCGGATTAATAGCCTTGAAAAGCGCCGGCTGAGTAATTATACTCAATTTAAGCATAAGCACCCGCCGGAGAACCACTGTGACCACCCCGCCCCGCCAAAGCGCGCCCGCAACAAAAACCGCTGTCGCGGATGCACCCTGGAAACCTGACAGCTGGCGTGATTTTCCGGCCAAACAGCTGCCCGTCTATGAAGACGCCGCCGCGCTGACCAAGGTGGAAAACACCCTTAAAAACTATCCGCCGCTGGTTTTTGCCGGCGAAGCGCGCAGCCTGAAAAAATCCCTCGCCCGCGTCGCCAATGGCGAAGCGTTTTTGTTGCAAGGTGGCGA
>JBEIPH010000268.1:0-1975 GCA_040377115.1 Micavibrio sp.
CCTGAAAGTGTGAAGCGCAAGATTTCCGATATTCTTGATAGCGTGTTTGAAAGAGCCGACCGCGTACAGGTTAAAATTGGCGATGCTGACACGCCGCATCTGGTTGGCCGCGATCTGAAATCGCATATGGCCGCCCTTGAAAAGAAAATGAAGGCCGCCGCCGCCAACCTTGAATTTGAAGAAGCCGCCCGCCTGCGCGACGAGCTTAAACGCCTAGAAGCGGCCGATTTGGCCGTGCGTGACGGTTCAATTGATAGCAGTGCAGATTAAACGCCGGGGCCTTTATCGCCTTTAGCTTTCGGGCCATCTTCATCCTTGCGGTGCAAATCTTTTGCTGTGCGGAGGAATTCGGCAAGACGTGTCATTTCGTCCTGACCGCGGCTGGCAAGGCTGGTGATAAAACCAATAACCTCGCGCAGGCTTTGTGGTTTTTCAATGGCGGTCATTTCCATGTCGAGCACATCGCGGATTTCAGGATGGCTGAACAACTGACGTGTCCATTCAAGCGTTGATTTGATGTCTTTGGTGAATTTGCCGCCGTTGCGCTCTTCGCCCTTGGCGATGATGGCTTCAAGTACTTCGATGTCGCTTTTGCCGCCGGTGGAAATGCCCAGCTGGCGCGCAGTGACCACTGTCAAGATTTTGACTTCGGCGATCAGGGGCAGCACATCATAGGCTGTCATCACCATGCTTTTGCGTGGATCAGACAGAATGTCTTTTTGCTTTTTCAAAGCGTCGCCCAGATCGCGGCTCAACAGGTCTGGATTATTCGCATGGAGAATTTTCTGGCCGTGGTCTTTGGCCATTTTTGCGAAAAGGATGGCGAGCTTCAAATTGGGCAAAGGCATGGAATATCTCCGTGGCTGAAAAGAGTGTCAGCATTTTTAACATAAACAACATTATGAAGTCAAAAGGCAATTTTTTGACATAAAATTACGCACAAACAGCCCTTTAAGCACCATTCATAGGTTGGCAATTGTCACCTGCCGCCGCGAGGGCTTGGCAGAGGTCGTGCCCCGAATCGGTTGTTCCCAGAAATGCGGATTTGTTTTAAGATGAAATCGGGTTCATTACAGGAGAGTTGGCAGGGGTTATGCCGAACTGGCGCAAGTCACCGCATCCCGATCTTGATCATGCCACGCGTCGCTGCGTGGTGGATGAGCGGGGCAATATCGTTTTTGTCAGTCCGGCCATTGGCTGGATGCTGGGCATTACGGCCAGCGCACTGACGGGCCGCGCGGTTAAATCTGTTTTGTCTATTGTGTCATCACTGGACCGCCAGAGTGAAAAAGTAGAACTGGCCGGTATTTCATCTGGCTTTTACGAAGTTGCCTTGCTGCGTGATCAGCGCGATCCGCTGCTGATGCCTGCACGTATTGATCTGGTCGAAGCACCGGGCGGGCGTGTCTTCACTGTTATCTGGCTTGATCCTGACAACAAGCTCAAGCGCCAGAAGCAGGGAGATTTTGATGCAGAGGCGCGCGATTTTGCCGCCTTCATCAGCGACAGTCAGGCCAAGGCAAAGCAAGCCGCCGCCGATAAATACGACGCTGAATACATATCCAAAACCGACAGCGAATTGCGTCACTTCTTGAATTTGACGGGCGACCTGATGGGCGTTTATCGCCGTGACATGTCGTTTGTGCGCGTTAATCCGGCGTTTAACCGCGTGCTGGGATATGCAGATGCTGATCTGCGCCAAGTTCCGTGTATTGACCTGATCCACCCTAATGAGCGCGAAGCCATTTTTGTCGTCATGCAAAAAGTTGTGCATTCCGCCGAGGGTAGCGACACCCGTATTGATTTTGAATGTCGCGCCCGCTGTAAGGACGGCACCGTTCGCTACATTGAATGGGTGCACAAGGCGGTTGGTGATTTCATTTATATCGTTGGCAGCGACGTGACCAACGTCAAGCAACACGAAGCCGAACTTGAGCGTCGCGAAGCGCAGTTAAACGAAGCGCAAAAAATCGGC
>JBEIPH010000132.1:0-4467 GCA_040377115.1 Micavibrio sp.
GCCTGACGGCCGTGCAAAGGTGCTCACAAAATCAGGCAGGCCCAGCCCGATGGCATCACCCATATAAGCCCGCCACAGCGTGCCGGCACACCGCCACCAGACAGGCGGGCAGTCGGGGTGCTGTCATCATTGCCCATCCACACGCCGGTAACCAAATTGTCGGTATAACCGACAAACCACGCATCGCGATAATTTTGCGATGTACCTGTTTTACCCGCAACATGGCCACGGCCCAGCTGTGCATTTTGCGCGGTACCACGCGCCACCACCTGCACCAGCATGTCATCAAGCTTGGCCAGATGCGCCCCTGAAAACACACGTGGCATGCCCAGTTTTTCGCGGCGATATAACGTGCGGCCATCATCGTCCTTGATGGACAAAACAGCATAAGGTGTGACGCGATATCCACCATTGGCAATCACGGCATAGGCGGCTGTCAGGTCAAGCAAGGTGGTTTCACCAGCCCCAAGGCCGGTGGCAAGCTCGGGGCGGAATTTTTGCGGGAAGGGGAGACGGCTCATCACGTCCATAAAGGCCGGCATGCCAACCACCTGCAACATGCGGATGGTGGCGGTGTTGAGCGACAGAGCCAGCGCATCGGTCAGGGTGACCTGACCGTAATATTTGCCATCGTGGTTGGAAGGACGATAGCTGCCTTCCGTCATGGGTGCGTCTTCGATGGTTTGCTCGGGGTCGTAACCAAGCTCAAGCGCTGCCAGATAGACAAATGATTTAAAGGCCGAACCCGGTTGGCGCAGGGCCTGTGTGGCGCGGTTAAACTGGCTTTCGGCGTAATCGCGGCCACCGATCATCGCCAATACCGCGCCGTCTTCAGACAGTGTAACGATGGCGGCTTGGGGCAGGTTTTCATCTGGCGCGGGTTTGTCGCCCTTTTTGGCTTTTTTCTTGTCAGACAGGGAGGCCATGATTTCCTCAAGCCTCTGTTCCGCTTTTATCTGAAAGTCTGCATCAAAGGTGGTGCGCACGGTGATGTCGCGGTTGGTGGTGCCAACGTAATCTTCAACTTCGTCAATTACCCAGTCAGTGAAATAGCGGCGCAGGTCGCCCGCTTCTGATCCAGCTGTGGTGACCTTGGCGTTTTTAAGCTCTTTGAGCGCTTTTTTCTCATCCAGAAATCCGCTGTCTTGCATGGCGGTGATCACCACCTTGGCACGATCGGCTGATTTTTCAGGATTGGCATTGGGTGAATAGCGCGAGGGCGCTTTGAGCACACCGGCCAGCACGGCAGATTCCCACAAGGTCAGCTTGGCGGATGGTTTGTTGAAATAAACGCGCGCAGCGGCGTCAATCCCGTAAGCACCACCACCAAAATACACACGGTTGAGATAGGCTGATAAAATATCATCCTTGGAAAACCGAAAATCAATCGACAGCGCCAGCAGTGCTTCTTGTACCTTGCGGCGAATGGTTTTATCAGGCGTTAGGAACAGATTTTTTGCCAGCTGCTGCGTGATGGTTGATCCACCCTGCACCCAGCCCCCTGCGCGCGCATTCACAAACATGGCGCGGGCCAAACCGATGGGATCAATTCCAAAGTGGCTGTAAAAACGACGGTCTTCAATGGCCAGCACGGCGGCCACCACATGGGGCGGCAGGTCGCGTACATCCACCACATCGCCCTTGATGCCGCCATAGCGCGCCAGAACCGTGCCGTCATGGGCCAGCACGGTGATGCTTGGCTTGGCTTCGAGCGGTTTGACGTCGTCGCTGTCAGGCATGTCCCAGACGAAATAGATTGTGACCACCACAAACAGGGCAAACACCCAGCGCAGCTTTCGCCAGCTAAACAGTCCGCGCCCGCCACCACCGCGCTTTTTACCGCCACCATTATAGGCACGGCGCATCACCGTTTTGGCGCGGCGTGCGTATTTTTGCGTAACGGGGCGGGTGGCGCGTAAGGTCATGTCAGGTAACGATGTGGCAACGGATAACGTCCGTCCCCCAGTTAAAGGTTTTCTCAAGCTTGATTTCAACCGCACCACTATCAGCAGGTGTGGGCAAGGTCACATCAACCATCATCTGGTCAACCACCTGCACCACCATACCTTCGGGCGCGGTCAGTTTCAGCACACCACCCTCAAGCTTTGCCGAATAGCCTGGCGTTGGTGTTTCAATCATTCCCTGCAGGCGCATGGTGGCGCCATCATCTGACGGGGTCAGGGTAAAGACAGCGGGATCACACAAATAATCTGCTGCCTGCGCCTGAACGGGCGCCATCAACAAAACCATTGCCGCCAAAACGATCTTTGTTTTCACGCTGCACGCAAAATTTTGTTTACTCACGCTGCACGCTCGATGGCGACAGCTGTCGCCTCGCCACCGCCAATGCACAGGGATGCAACACCTTTGGTCAGCCCGCGGTTTTGCATGGCGGCCAACAGCGTCACCAGAATGCGCGCACCGGTCGCACCAATGGGGTGACCAAGCGCACAGGCACCGCCGTTGATGTTTACTTTGTCGGCAGGGATACCCAGTTCTTTCATCGCGGCCAGTGTCACCACGGCAAAGGCCTCGTTGATTTCAAACAGATCAACGTCTTTCAGGCTCCAGCCTGCCTTTTCCAGCACCTTGCGGGTGGCGCCGATGGGCGCGATTGTAAATTCAGCAGGTTTTTGGGCGTGGCTGGCGTGGGCCTTGATGGTGGCTAGCACTTTAAGTCCACGTGCGGTGGCTTCGGATTGGCGCATCAGCACAAGGGCGGCGGCACCATCGGAAATTGAACTTGAGGTTGCTGCTGTCACCGTACCATCCGCGCCAAAAGCAGGCTTGAGGGTGGGGATTTTTTCAGGCTTGGCGCGCTTGGGGCTTTCGTCGGTTGAAATAACGCTCTCACCCTCTTTGGTTTTGATGGTGATGGGCGCAATTTCAGAAACAAACGCACCACCCGAGGTCGCTGCCTGCGCACGGCTGAGTGATTGCAGGGCAAAGTTGTCTTGTTCAACGCGGGTAATCTGGCATTGACGCGCGGTTTCATCGGCAAAGACACCCATCAGCTGGCCTTTGTCGTAGGCGTCCTCTAAACCATCAAGGAACATATGGTCCATGACGCGGCCATGACCCATGCGATACCCGCCACGCGCTTTTTCCAGCAGATAGGGCGCGTTGCTCATGCTCTCCATACCGCCTGCCACCATGATCTTGGCAGAGCCAGCCAGAATATTGTCGTGCGCCAGCATCACAGCCTTCATGCCGGACCCGCACATCTTGTTGATGGTGGTGGCACCCACGGCATCGGGCAAACCGGCCTTGCGCGCGGCCTGACGGGCGGGGGCCTGGCCTTGGCCTGCGGCCAGCACGCAACCCATCACAACGTCTTCTACGTCGTTAACAGGCACGCCCGCGCGGCTGAGGGCGGCGGCAATCGCTGTCTGCCCAAGGTCAGAGGCCGTAAAGCCAGCCAATTCACCCTGAAAGGCACCAATAGGGGTGCGGGCCATACCGACAATAACGATGGGGTCGTGCGCGTTAGACATAATTAAAGACTCCTGCTCATGTTGCAAAACAGCATGTCGGGATTAAAGCAGGTCTGCAGGGAAAGTCAAATAACAGGCGTTAGTACAGTCATCGCCGTTAGCGGCGGTAATGCGGTTGGGATTTTACCACAGGTAAAATCACAGAGCGGCACCCGCCACATAAAAAAGAAAGGGCGGATCTTGCGATCCGCCCCTCTTTAACATGGTTCTTTATGATGCTGACCTAAGCCAGCGTCAAATTAGAACTGGATGTCGGTACCAACGGTAACTTGTGTGAAGTCTTCGTCGGTGTCTGCACCAACGGTTTCGTCAACCGAACCGAAGGCAACTGCACCACGGAAGGACATGCCAGGACCGTAGGTGTAGCCAGCACCGATCGTTGCTTTGTCAGCTTCGATGGTGTCTGCGCCGAAATCGGTTTCGCTATCAAGATAGCTTACACCAACGTGGTATGGACCGTTGTCCCAAGCAGCGCCGATAACCCAAGTGTCGTTCTCGAGTTCAACTGCAGCGCTTTGAGTGTCGCTGTTGAGCCATGCACCACCAACGCTGAAGCCTTGGAATGCAACGTTCAAACCAGCGTTCCAGGTGTCGAGATCGTCACCAGCTTCACCAGCAACGGCACTTTCAACTTCTGTCGAAGCTGTCGAGTAGCCAGCACCGGCACTGATGCCAAAGCCTTCAAACTCGCCATCCCAACGGGCAGCTGCTTCCCACAGGTCTTCGAAGTCGCCAGCATCGTCATCTTGAGCAGCGGCAGCGAGGCCGTTGCCGATGATTTTCTGACCAGCTTCAGGAGCGTAGGAGAGACCACCTTGGAAACCCATGTATTTTGGGCTGAGGTAGGTCAGGCGCTCGGTGTCTTGGAAGTCAGCGTGATCGTAGTCAAGAACCGTCGTGCCGCGGCCAGCAACGTTCGTGCTGAAGCGGTCGGTGAACGTACCGGTGTAGCCAGGAGCGGTGATGAAGGCAC
>JBEIPH010000262.1:0-2200 GCA_040377115.1 Micavibrio sp.
AAAGTTTCAGGATGTTCGGCGTTGATGCGTGCCTCAAACGCGTGGCCTTCGAATTTGATGTCTTTCTGCTCAAAAGACAGCGGCAGGCCAGCGGCGATGCGGATTTGTTCGCGCACAAGGTCAACGCCCGTGATCATTTCCGTGATGGGGTGTTCAACCTGCAGACGGGTGTTCATTTCCATGAAATAGAACTTGCCGTCTTCATAAAGCATTTCAATCGTGCCCACACCGCGATAGCTCATTTTGGCAGCAACATCAGCCGCCAGTTTACCGGCCTGCGCGCGCAGTTCGGGCGAGAGTGCGGGTGAGGGGCATTCTTCGATTACTTTCTGGTGGCGGCGCTGGATGGAGCAATCGCGCTCGCCCAGATGCACGGCTTTGCCTTTGCCATCGCCAATCAGCTGGATTTCGATGTGGCGCGGTGCCTTGAGGTATTTTTCAAGATACATGTCACCGTTGCCAAAGGCTGCCTTGGCTTCGGTCGATGCCATGCTATAGGCGGCTTTGAAGTCTTCTTCGTTGTGGGACACTTTCATGCCCTTGCCACCACCACCCGCAACCGCCTTGATCAAAACAGGGAAGCCGATTTTTTTGGCCACTGCCAGACCGTCGTCAGCATCTTTGACCACGCCGTCAGAACCGGGAACAACCGGCAGGCCCAGCGCCTTGACGGTGTCTTTGGCCACGGCCTTGTCGCCCATTTTGGCGATGTGTTCAGGTGTGGGGCCGATAAACGTAAAGCCGTGCTCTTCGACCATGCGGCAGAATTCTTCGTTTTCAGATAAAAATCCGATGCCGGGGTGGATGGCGTCAACGCCGGTAATTGCCGCGGCCGAAAGGATGGCGGCAATGTTCAGATAGCTTTGGCGCGAAGGGGCGGGGCCAATGCACACGCTTTCGTCGGCCATGCGTACGGCCATGCCATTGGCATCGGCGGTTGAATGCACAACGACGCTTTCAATACCCATCTCGCGGCAGGCGCGAACGATACGCAGCGCAATTTCGCCACGGTTGGCGATCAGGATCTTCTTGAACATGGCAGTGGTCCTTTGTGGTGCAGGCTTATTCGATAATGAACATCGGCTGGCCGAATTCAACGGGCTGGCCATCTTCGATCAGCACGTCAACAACGGTGCCGGCTTTTTCTGCTTTGATCGGGTTCATGACTTTCATGGCTTCGATAATCACCAGTGTGTCACCAACCTTGACCTTGCCGCCTTTGGGCGCAAAACGGGCAGACCCTGGTTCTGGCTGCAGATAGGCCGTGCCCACCATCGGCGATTTAACAGCGCCGGGGTGATTTTCAGGCGAGGTTGCCGCAACGCTGCCGCCAGCGGGCACAGCGGCGGGGGCCGCGGTGTTTGCGGGCGCAAACGCCGGCATGGCCTGGGGCGCTGTGAAGGTCTGGACGTTGACCGATTTGGCAACGCGGATTTTGCTGTCACCCTGACTGATTTCGATTTCTGTCAGGCCGGTTTCATTGATAAGACCGGCGAGGTTTTTGATGGCTTCATGGTCGATTTTCATGGAAGTCTCCTTGAGGTGAATTTTGTGTAAAGGGGTTTAAACGTCGTCGATGCGCGCCCGCAGGGCATCGAGGGCAAGGATATAACCATGCCCGCCAAAACCGCAGATCAGGCCCAGTGCCAGCGGACTGACATAGGATTGATGTCTGAAGCTTTCGCGTTTGAAGACGTTGGTTAGATGTACCTCGACAATCGGCACATCAAGAATTTTGAGCGCGTCATGGATGGCAATGGATGTGTGGCTGTAAGCACCGGCATTGATAATCACGCCGGCATAATGGGTATGCGCCTCGTTGAGGATGGTGACCATTTCGCCTTCGCTGTTGGACTGGCGGAAATCGATGTCAAAGCCCAGCTCGGCTGCGTATTCCTCGCAGGCCAGTGCGATGGCGCTCAGCGTTTTGAAACCGTAGACGTCGGGTTCGCGAACGCCCAGCATATTGAGGTTCGGCCCGTTCAGGATCAGGATGTTGTGGCGCGTTTTGCTCACGCGGGAAGGCTCCACGGCTGTTGAAACGAAAGCACTTTATAACACAGGCCCGCGCAACCACGGGATGAAATAATTATTTTCATAATTATCAATGCTTTCTTTTTAATATCAGGCCGTTATCGTTTAAAGAAAGCCGCCCGCAACACTAAAGTCACGGGCGGCTTTGCAATATTTGATCAAACGG
>JBEIPH010000137.1:0-4387 GCA_040377115.1 Micavibrio sp.
AAACCAAAACTGCGCGCCGCACAGGCCGTGTTTGATGTGTTGTGGGGCCGCTTGCAACAGGGCATGGAGGTTGGAGCCCAAGAAGTCAACGCCGCCATTCAGGTTGCAACCTCCCCCATGGATGAAAACGCACGCGGCATGGCGATTGCGGCGCTTCAAGACAGCCACGTCAACCTCAAGTCAAAAAACAAAACCAAACAGATCACCGCCCGCAATCCTAAGCAGGCTGAATATCTTGATGCCATATCCAAAAACCCGCTGGTCTTTGGCCTTGGCCCTGCTGGTACAGGTAAAACCTTTCTGGCTGTTGCTGCTGCCGTCAACATGATGCAGGCAGGCCAGATTGACCGTCTTATCCTCTGCCGTCCAGCGGTTGAAGCTGGCGAGCGTCTGGGCTTTTTGCCGGGTACGATGCAGGAAAAAATCGACCCCTATCTGCGCCCTATTTACGACGCCTTGCACGATATGATGCCCTCTGACCAACTTGCCCGCAGGCTGGCCGAAGGCACCATTGAAATTGCGCCCCTGGCATTTATGCGCGGACGTACCCTATCAAATGCGATGGTTATTCTGGATGAAGCGCAAAACACAACGCCAAGCCAAATGAAAATGGTGCTGACCCGCATCGGCGAAGGCAGCCGTATTGTTGTGACAGGTGACTTGTCGCAAACCGACCTGCCGCCTGGCACAAAATCGGGCATGCTGGACGCTGTCGAAGTTCTCAAAGGCACACAAGATGTTGCCTTTGTCACCTTCAACGAAAGTGAAGTCGTGCGCAGCCGCCTTGTTAAAAACATCGTCGGCGCATACGAACGCCGCGACAAGGGTGGCAAGGCACCAATTGCGAGCGCTGCATCATCATGACAACACTGCGCATCCATATCGACACGGCAAGCAAGCTGTGGCAAAAATCTTTTTCCCGCCAAAAGCAGAAAATCGAGGAAGCAGCCGCACTCGCCTATCTGATGGCAAAAAAACCACGCGCGTTACTGGCCCATGATGTTGAAATAGCCATCACGCTCACAACCGACACCGCCATCCGCAAACTAAACAAAGGCTACAGGCAAAAGGATAAGCCAACCAACGTCTTGTCTTTTCCGCAGCTTCAACTGCCCACGCATGGCCGCACCCGCAAGAATGCCAAGCCGCCCACCACAAAAGACCTGCGTATTTTTGAACACCGCGTTTTGCCACTTGGCGATGTGGTACTGGCGCGCCAAACGATTGCCCGCGAGGCCAAAGCCCAAGCCAAAACACTGGAAAGCCACACCCTGCACCTTATCGTGCATGGGGTTTTGCACCTTTTGGGCTATGACCATATGAACGCAGCTGAGGCGAACTATATGGAAAAACTGGAGTGTGACATTCTCGCGCTGATGGGTTATGATGATCCCTATCATGCAAACAAGCACAAAAAGAAAACAGGTTGAATTCACCATGTCCGATGCTCTCGGCCAACAGAACGCGCCTGAAAGCGAACCGCCAAGTAGTAGCGGGGCCGAGCAGCGCACGCGTATTCTGACCTGGGTAAAAAGCCTGCTTCCTGTCAAAAACAGCAAAGAAGACAACCTGCGCGAAGCACTGGAAGACCTGATCAGTGATGAAACCGATGCAGAAACCTCGCAAGTTGAACAACACGAACGCAAACTGATTTCAAACATCTTGCAGCTGCGCGACCTGCCCGTGGTTGACATGATGGTACCGCGCGCAGACGTTGTTGCCATTGATATCCGCACCACCACAGATGAATTGCTGCAGATACTGGCCGAACGCCCGCACACGCGCATTCCCGTTTACAAAGACGACCTTGATAACATCGTCGGCGTTATCAATATGAAAGACGTCGTGGCGGCCCTTGCCGCAAAAAGCCAGTTTGAAATTAAAGACATCATGCGCGAACCGATGGTGGTATCACCCGCCATGCGCGTCATGGACCTGATCCTCAATATGCGCCAGTCAAAGGTGCATATCGCTTTTGTGGTTGATGAATTTGGCGGGATTGACGGCCTTGTCACCATCAACGACCTGATCGAGGCGATTGTTGGCGAAATTGATGATGAATTCGATTTTGACTCAACACCCCAATTCATCGAACGGCCCGATGGGTCGGCCATTGCCGATGCGCGCTATTCCATCGAAGATTTTGAAAATCGTTTCGGGAACGTTTTCAGCGAGGACGAAGAACGCGAGGAAGTCGACACCCTTGGCGGTCTTGTCGTTTATCTGGCAGGGCACGTGCCAGCACGCGGAGAAATCATCCGCCATGAAAACGGCATGGAATTTGAAGTGATCGATGCCGATCCGCGCCGTGTTACGCGCCTGCGTATCCGCAACCTGCCGCAAAAACCAATTCTTGTGACGGCAGAAAGCTAGTGGAAAAAATCAGGATTTTTCTGGCCGGTCTTTCTGGCTGGCAACGCTATGCCGCCGCCTTTGGGCTGGGCTGTGCCCTCACCCTGACCATGGCGCCTGTTGGGTTTTTTCCCGCCGCGCTTATTAGTGTATCGGGATTTATCTGGCTGTCGCAAACGGCACAGACGCGCAAACAGTCTTTTTTGACTGGCTGGGCTTTTGGCAGCGGTTTTTTCATCACCGGCCTTTACTGGATCAGCGTTGCTCTGTTTGTTGACATCAAACTTTGGTGGTGGGTATTACCACTTTCGCTTGTTGTCGGACCTGCGGTACTTGCCTTTTTTACCTACGCACTGATCCCGCTGCTAACCCACCGTTTCCGCAGCAGCGCGCTTTTGCATGCTTGGCTTTTCTGCCTGATCTGGGCGGCGATTGAATGGCTGCGCGGGCATCTGTTTACCGGCTTTCCATGGAACCTGCCGGGTTATATGTGGCAACACGTTTTGCCCGTCATGCAAACAGCCGCCGTCACCGGTATTTATGGGCTGACCCTGCTGACGTTGATCTGGGCGGCCCTGCCCGTTTTCTGGCCGCACAAAAAACTGCGCCACAGTATCATCATCCTTTTCTGCGTCTGCGTAACGGCCGGCAGCCTGCGTTTGGTAACAGCTCCCGACACAACGAATGATCAAAGCCCCGTTATTCGCATCATACAGGCCAACCTGCCCCAAAATGTCAAATGGGATGACGCGCAACAATGGCGCAATCTTCAGCTGCATGTCGAATTGTCACAAAAAAACAAACCGGCAGATGCCGTGATATGGCCTGAAACCGCGATACCAGCAGACCTTGTCCGTCAGCCTGAAATTGCCGATATGATTGCCGCCGGACTTCCCGCCAACAGCGTCGGCCTTCTTGGCAGCTTGCGGGTAACCGATGGCGAGAATGACAGATTAAACTTTCACAATGGCCTTTATGTGATCAACGACAAAGCCACTGTGCTGGGTCATTTTGATAAATTCCATCTGGTGCCCTTTGGTGAATATATGCCGTTTCGCAAATGGCTGAATTTAACCCCCATTGCCCTTGCCGTATCCAACATCGGCGATTTTACCCCCGGACCCGGCAACCGCACGCTTTCCCTTGGCAGTAAACTGCCCGGTGTCAGCCCGCTGATTTGCTATGAGGTTATTTTCCCGTCTGCTGTGACAGACAAAAATGATCGCCCGGGCTGGATTGTGAATGTTACCAACGATGGCTGGTATGGCCGCAGCAGCGGGCCTTATCAGCATTTGGAAACCGCACGCCTACGCGCAATTGAGGAAGGCTTGCCTCTGGCGCGCGCTGCCAATACAGGCATCTCTGCCATGATTGACCCCTATGGCCGTATTACAGCCAGCCTTGCGTTATCCTCCGCAGGTAGCGTTGATGCGAAATTACCTGCCGCCTTGCCCGCCACGATCTATGCGCGTTTTGGTGATTTGATTTTTCTTCTGATGATCGGCTTTGGCCTGACACTGGCCGCATACAGACATATGCGTAGATAATATAAAAATATCATCTACTGCAGACGAAAAGGCCTGCACAAATGTTCAACAATCTTGAATTGCATACATTTGTATGTTGACAATACTGGGTTGTATTGTTAATAATAATATATCAAAGTCTTTTTATGATTCCGGAAGCATACATGCCGCGCACGCGCCCTGACGATGAAGGCCCTCACCCAGCAGATACTTATGTTGGCACCAAGGTTAAAACACGTCGCTTGATGCTGGGCCTTAGTCAGGAAGAACTCGCCAAATCAATCGGCCTTACTTTCCAGCAGATTCAGAAGTATGAACGCGGCACCAACCGTATCAGCGTCAGCCGTCTGATCGACATTTCACGCGCCCTCAAAACACCGATCGACTATTTCCTTGAGGGCATGAACAACCTCATGGGTGACGGCAGCCGCAAGCCAGCCATGCGCGGCCTATCCGATGTTAAACAGGCCACACTGGATGACATGGAACCGCTCAGCCGCAAGGACGTG
>JBEIPH010000118.1:0-4722 GCA_040377115.1 Micavibrio sp.
ACGAAAGCAACCATCTTTACTACGCATGTCGATCCTATTTCGGCCCCAAACCGCCACCCCCGCAAAAGGGCTGACATTTAAATGGTGGAGCCGCCGGGTACCGCCCCCGGGTCCATATCGCTTATTCCACAGCGCGTTTATCGTCATAGCCGATTTGCACCGGCAATTCTTATTATAGACATAACCGCCCCAAAAGGCAAATCAGGGGGATGGCGGCGCCAGACGCTCTTTTTTAAGGGGAATGGTGCTGATTTGATTAAGCGGCTTTTGTCTGGCTTCTTCTGCCAGTTTGGCGATCAGCTCCAGACGCGCCTGAATGATGGGTGCCAGCCGATCCATGTCTGGCTCTCCGTCATAACCGGTGTCGTCTTCCTGCGCACCCTTAACCAAGGCTTCAAGCGTTGCCAGGCTGTTGTTATCAACGGCCATTTTAGAAATGGATTTCAGCACCTCGATATCCGCATGACGGCCGATCATTTCCAATGCATCAAGAAAATTATCGCTGACGATTGAAACATCTTCGACGGTGAGGTCGGCGCGGTTAATACGCTCGACGGCCTCTCTGAATGATTGCTGGGTTGATTTTCCGCTCATGGCTTTGTCCTTTTATTTAAATTTTCTTTGCAGCTCCGCCTTGCGCACGGCGGACGTTATGATTGATGGGCCTGTCTGGTTTTCTTCAGACGGGCTTTGGAAAAAGCGCAGGGCTTCTTGGTGGCTAAGCAATCTTTTCTGAAAGACATCTTCGGACATGCCGGCAAGATAATTGACCCCCGCAAAGCTGCGGCCCAGACGTTGGCGGCCTTCGCGGCGCCACAGGTCAGGACGGGGATCAGCTGCCCCACCAAGCGGCTTGGCACGGCTGTTAAAGGCTGCCCGCACCGCTTGTTCTTGCGTCGCTACCACGCCAAGGCGACGGGCAAAATGATTGCGGCGCGCCTCGCCATAGGGCAGCGCAAAACTGAAGTCTTCATACCATTCAAGGAAAACACGGCTAAGCGTTTCAGCTGGATGATCAACTTCGGCGCGCAGGTCACGGCGTGATTTTTTAAATATTTTAATCAAAGGCTCGCGCGACTCTTGTGCGTCTTCTTTTTGCAGGCTGCGCAACATATCAAGGCGCATTTCGGTATGGGCCAGATCAGCCTGCGCACCCGCCAGACGGCCATGGGCAAAGGCATCGGCCTCAAGCAGGCTTTCGATGATGATGGATTGCGCCAGCGTGACGCCCGGTTTTTCCTGGGTATAAAAGAAACCTTGCGCATCTTGCCATGCGTGGCGAATTTCATGCACCAGCGCGTCCACACCGTCGTTGAATTTTTCCGGATCAAGCTTGCGTGATGACAGCGCCACCACACCCGTGCCGGGCCAATAATAACCGCCTGCCGTTGTGGTTTTATCTACGATGAATTCGATGTTATTGCTGCGCGCCCAGTCAAGCGCGGCTTCGGCCATCTGGATTTCCGAGGCAGCTGTCAAAAAATCATCAAGGGCATCAAAATCCGTTGGCGTCATATGTCTGTTGCGCCAGTTTTCAAGACGTTGTTGCTTGCGTGACGTCTGGTTCATGCCCGCCCCGCTTTGATGCGCAATTGTTGGCGGCGGATATTGCGCACGACCCGATCCGTCTTTTTAGGATTTGGCTCATACATTTTTTCGGCCGCCGTGGGTGATAGAATATTTTTCAGCAGCGTGTCACGGTCAATCCCCGCCAGATAATTTCCACCGCCAAAGGCCTTGCCCATTTTCGCCACATCTTCCAGACGTCGTGGGTCAAAGGCGGCACTGTAAGATGACGATGCAACTGCAAATTCAATTTTGTAATCAGGGCTTTTTCTGCCCTTAATACCAAGTGCCGCGCCAAAAAAATCACGCAGTGATGTGCCGTAAAACTGCCTTGTCGTGCCGCGTGAATACCAGTCCATAAAATACTGGCGCATGATTTCTGCGCGGTTTTCCTGCAAATAGCGCTGGCGGCCTTTGCTGGCCTGTACAGATCGATTAATGTTTTTAATGTAAGATTGCTGCCCGGGCACGCCCTCAAAAATACCCGCTGTTCTTTCAAGCCTTGATATTTCCTGCGCTGTATAAATCTCACGCGTGGTCATGCTGCCGTGTGCTGCCGCGTCAGCCTCAAAAAGAGAAAGGCGTATAAACTGATCACCAAAGCGGCGATGGCGAGCACCGTCAGACAGCACACCATCAAGCAACCCGTGTGCATCTTGCCACGCATGGCGAATTTCATGCACCAGCGTTCCGGCACGCTCTGTCGAGCGCAGTGAAACAGCAACCACACCGGTACCGGCATGATAATGCCCGCCCACGGTGGTGGTACGGTCAATAAAAAAGACGATGTCATTGGCAAAAGCCCATTCAAGGGCCGCGTGCAGGGTTGGGGAATTTCTGGCCTGCATAAATATATCGGATAAGATTTTTAAATCTTCGGCACGGCGTTGGGCTGGCAGGCTGTCTTGCCATGCCTGAAAGCCTTCGCGTTTCCATTCGCGTATCTTTTGTGTGTCGCGCGACCAGTCCGTCATAGGTTTTAAGCCCGAGTAGGTATGGTTTTTAAATTTCCATATTCTACATACGGCAGTAATCTTATGTCAATTAAAACGCTTATTTATACAACTGTATGATTTTATTGAATTAAATATTCAATTGGCTGTGGTTTTAATTGCCAATGACCGACGTTCCGCACGAATCCCCGGCTGATGGGTCGTATGTCACCTGAACTTTTTGGCCTGCGCGGTAATAAAGCGTGCCGCCAATGGCGCCAATATCTTCATAGAAAAAGCAGTTCATGTTCACGCTGGGCATATAATATTCCACCCGCGCATAGTTGCGACCGTCACGCTCGACAATCGCGGTGATGATGCCCTGTGCTTTGCCGTTGCCCGATTGCGCATCAGGCAGTGGCTGTATGTATTCGGGCAGCGTATCATCGATGCCGCGCGGATCAGGCAAAACACGCACCGTCAGGCTAGACACCGCAAAATACAAACCAATTAAAACCGCCGCCGCGACGCAGACAAATACAATCCTGACGTTGCGCTCATAGGTATGCCCGACGAAGTTTTCAGGTGCGGACGTTGCGGCAGGGTCTTTGTTGTCGTGATTTGGGTGGTCCATGCTTTCCCCTTTATGCAGCGCAAAGGCCGCGGGGATCATGATGGGGGTTTTTTGCCCTCGCAGCAATCGACTTAGGCCGATGTTTTGCGGCTGGCTTTCTGCAGGTCGCGGATTTTGGGCAAACACTTGCCGCAATCAGGCTTTTGGTTATCGGCGCATATCTTATAGATGTCCTGCGGGCGGCGCGCTTCGGGATGCTCGCTGATCGCGCGCTTGACGGTGGCTTCATTAAAATTACGGCAGATACAGATATGCATGCATTATGTATATAAAATACGCCCAATATCGTCAATCACAAAAAAATTTGTTTATCGTTTACAGGCGCATACCCGTGTTAAACTGCCCCTATCAACGCAATAAACATGGGGGGAAATCACATGCAGCAATATCACGACCTGATGCGCCATGTCCTGAAAGTCGGCAAGCGCAAAAGCAACCGTACCGGCATCGATACGATTTCAACCTTTGGCTATCAAAACCGCTATGACCTGTCCGAAGGTTTCCCGCTGGTCACCACCAAAAAGGTGCACACAAAATCAATCATCCATGAATTGCTGTGGTTTTTATCGGGCAGCACCAATATCGGCTATCTGAAAGAAAACAGTGTCCGCATCTGGGATGAATGGGCGGACGAGCAAGGCAATCTTGGCCCTGTTTACGGTCATCAATGGCGCAGCTGGCCCAACCATCGCGGCCCCAGCATCGACCAGATCACGCAAGTGATCGAAGATATTAAAACCAATCCTGACAGCCGCCGCTTGATTGTGTCGGCATGGAACCCCGCCGATCTGCCTGAAATGGCGCTGGCGCCCTGTCATTGTTTCTTCCAGTTCTATGTGGCGGACGGCAAGCTGTCCTGCCAGCTTTACCAGCGCTCAGCTGACGTGTTTTTGGGCGTGCCTTTCAACATTGCGTCTTATGCGTTGTTAACACAGATGATGGCGCAGGTAACGGGGCTTGAGGTTGGTGATTTCGTTCACAGCTTTGGCGACCTGCATATCTACGTCAACCATCTGGAGCAAGTTGAACTGCAATTATCCCGCCAGCCCTATGCCCTGCCCCGCATGGAGCTGAACCCCTATGTCAAAAATATTTTTGATTTCAAGTTTGCTGATTTCGAGTTGCAGAACTATCAATGCCACCCGACCATCAAGGGCGAAGTGGCTGTTTAAAACATGACCGATAACATTAAAATCGCCGCCATCGTCGCCGTGGCTGACAATGGTGTGATCGGGCGCAGTGCCGGTAAATCACACCTTGGTTTGCCATGGCGCATCAAATCGGAATTTGACTATTTCAAACGCACCACCATGGGCCTCCCGCTGATCATGGGCCGCAAATCGTTTGAGGCGATTGGCAAACCCCTGCCCGGCCGCCCCACCATTGTGGTCACGCGTGATAAAAACTGGACCTATGCCGGTGTTACCGTCTGCCACACGCTGGATGATGCGCTGATCGAGGGCAAGAAACTTGCGGCCGCACTGGGGGTTGATACCGTTTTTGTGGCGGGTGGGGCTGAAATCTACACCCTTGCCATGCCCCTGCTGGATGTATTATATTTTACGGAAATCCACTTGTCCCCCGAGGGCG
>JBEIPH010000221.1:0-3107 GCA_040377115.1 Micavibrio sp.
GGCGATTGATCTTGAGGCAGAACCGCGTCTTCGACTGTCATCCGCCCCTGCCGTTTTTAGCGCACAAGACGAGATTTTGCTGGGCCGTATCCGTGAGCTGATGGAGGTGCAGAAGGTCTATCATGAACAAACGTTCAGCCGTACCGACCTCGCTCGAGAGCTTGATTGTTCGGAAAGTGTGCTTTCCCGCCTGATCAATCAGGCCTACGGCAAAAGCCTCCCTCGATTGCTGAATGAATACAGGGTCGAGGATGCCAAAAGGCTTCTGGCGACCTCGGAAACGCCTATTCAGGTGGTGGCCTTTGAGGTCGGGTTTAATTCCCTTGCCTCCTTTAATCGGGTTTTCAAAGAAATTGAAGGACAGCCACCTTCAAGCTGGCGCGAGTCGGCCCAGCGCCGTGAAGTTGAAAGAAATCCGGCCTGAAAACAGGCTGTTTCTGCTTTGTCCCCTTTAACTTGTCAGCGTAGAGATATCGTTTTGTCAGGATGGGGAATGGGGCTTAAAGAAAAGTCTTTACTAAGATCATTTACATAGGCCCTAGGCGCCTATCATTTTGTCAGGATGCTAAGGAAATAGCTGATTTTTAAGGATTTGTTTAATTTTTTTGTTGAATGATGGGTATATGCCTCACTAAACTGTTGAAGGCTTTTACTACGGCTGCGGCGCAACTTCGTTTCGCCGAATCTTATTCACCTAGGGGAATACAACATGAGAAAATCAACCACACAGAAAGGTTTTACGCTCGTCGAGTTGGCGATCGTCATGACCATCATCGGCCTCCTGATCGGCGGCATCCTGAAGGGCCAGGAACTGATGCAAAACGCCCGCGCGACAGCAACGATTGCTCGTGTTCGTGCATTTGAATCGGCTGTTACCACCTTCCGCGACACTTACAGCGCTGTTCCAGGCGACATGGCTGGTGCGGCCACACGTCTTCCTAACTGTGATGCAAGCTGCAACCCTTTTGCAACCAACGCTGGCGATAACATCGTTGGTGCGCTTGCTTGGGCTGCTGGTGGCTGGGCTAACCAGTTCACAGCACTTACAGCTGCTGCTGCAACGGCAGTTGGCGCTGAAACCAACCTGTTCTGGATGCACCTTTTGCTGGGTGATCTGATCACAGGTGTTTCGAGCTCGCCAGTTACTCAGGCAGCTGTACCAGCTGAAATCAACGTGACACATCCAGCCGCACCTATCGGTGGTACCTTTATTGCCGGTTACGGTCAGGGTGGCGCTAACATCCAGCCAGCTTCTACGGCTTTGACCAACCAGACAAGCTCACCGAACGGCCTGCTTCTGGTTCTGGCTCTGCAGCCTGCTGCCGCCTTGCCAACAGCGACAGGTTCTCTGCCGCTGACAGCGATCCGCGCAGCACTGATTGACCGCAAGATGGACGATGGCCGTCCAGCTTCCGGCGCTGTTCAAGCATATGGCTTTACAGCTAGCTGCTTTACCGTAGCTGATGCTCTGACCTCGGCATACGCTGAAGGCACGACCGGTAACGATTGCGGTCTGATCTTCCGTATTCAGGGCTAATCAATACCTGATGTAGATATAAAAAACCCGGTCAGGAAACTGACCGGGTTTTTTAATGTGCGATTTTATTTAAGAAAGATAACGACAGATAAACAGGCTGTAAATTTTTGCAAGGTCGGCCATGTCTTGAATACTCACGCGTTCATCGACCTTGTGCATGGTGGCGCCCACAATGCCAAATTCCAGCACGGGTGTGTGGGCACGGATAAAGCGGGCATCTGACGTGCCGCCACTGGTGCTAAGCTCTGGCTGTCTGCCTGTAACTTCTGTAATCGCTTTGACCAGCAGGTCTGCCTCGCTGGCGGGTTCAGTATAAAAACTCTCCCCACCCACGCGGATATCAAGGCCGTAAGCCTCTCCAACGCCATCAAGCGTCTGGCGGATCAGTTTTGACAGGCTTTCGCCCGTGTGGTGATCGTTAAAGCGGATATTAAACGTGGCGCGGCATTGGGCAGGAATCAGGTTATCAACTGTGTTGCCGGTATCAACCGTGACAATTTCAAGGTTTGATGGCTGGAAATAAGCACTACCCTGATCAAGCTCGAGTGCCTGAAGTGCCGCCAACAGGCGCACCATACGGGGGATGGGGTTATTGGCGCGGTCAGGATAGGCCACGTGGCCCTGCGTACCTGTAACGGTCAAATACCCCGTCAGCGTGCCGCGGCGTCCTACCTTGATCATATCACCCAGCTTTTCACGCGAGGTTGGTTCCCCCACCAGGCAGAAATCGATTTTCTCACCACGCGCGGCCAGCCAGTCGAGCACCTTGCGCGTGCCATTGATGGCGGGGCCTTCCTCGTCACCTGTAATCAGGAAGCTGAGGGATCCTTTGATCTTGCCTTCCCTGATAAGGCGCAGGGCTGAGCTGATAAAGGCCGCTGTCGGGCCTTTCATATCGGCAGCGCCACGTCCGCAAACCTCACCATTAATAACCTCGCCGCCAAAGGGGTCAAATGACCAGCCCGCGGTGTCACCGGCAGGCACAACATCGGTGTGGCCAGCAAAGCAAAGATGGGGTGCTTGTGTGCCATATCGCGCATAAAGGTTTTCAATGTCAGGCGTGCCGGCCTCGGAAAAACGCAGACGATGGCAGGTAAAGCCATGATCAGATAAAACTTTTTCCAGCAGCGCCAAGGCACCACCTTCGTTGGGTGTAACAGAAGGGCAGCGGATTAATTGCTGTAGCAAAGAAACCGGATCAAGCGGATCAAATGACATGATCAATCCCGCAGTAGTTCGTTGACGGAAGTTTTCGAGCGTGTTTTTTCATCAACACGTTTGACGATAACAGCACAGGCAAGGTTGGGGCCGGGGGTGCCGTCTGGCAAAGGCTTGCCGGGCAGGGTGCCGGGAACGACAACGCTATAGGCCGGTACGCGGCCCATAAAGACCTCGCCACTTTGACGATCAATGATTTTGGTCGAAGCGCCAAGGAAGACGCCCATAGACAACACAGCGCCATCTTCGACAATCACACCTTCGGCAACTTCGCTGCGCGCGCCAATAAAACAATTATCACCAATAATAACCGGATTGGCTTGCAGCGGCTCAAGCACGCCGCCAATACCAA
>JBEIPH010000255.1:0-2406 GCA_040377115.1 Micavibrio sp.
ACATGGGCGGCTTGCTCTGGAACCAGCGAGGTTGCTGTCATGCCGGGCTGGGTGTTGGTTTCAATGAAGCAAAGGCCACTGGCACCTGGTTTGGTGTCATCATACCTGAAATCGGTGCGGCTGACACCGGCACAGCCCAGCTTTTCATGCGCAAGTTCCGCCAGACGCAGCGCTTCGTCAAAAACGTCCTGCGAAATGGGCGCTGGCAGCACGTGGGAAGACCCGCCGGCTGCATATTTCGCCTCGTAATCGTAAAAGCTGTTTTGGGTTTTAATCTCGGTCACCGTCAGGGCGCGGGGTTTGCCCCCCTTGCTGCCGATAACCGCCACCGACAGTTCGCGGCCGGGAATAAACTTTTCAACCAGCGCATGGTCACCAAAAGACCATTTATCAAGGCCCATGGGCGGTTTGTTGTCCCCTGCCCTGACAATATATACACCAACGCTTGATCCTTCGGCGTTTGGCTTGATGACGTAAGGCGGCGCAACAGGCACCTGACCGGCGCGAATGGCGCTGATAGGCACCAAACCGCCTGCCGCACAGGGCATGCCGTGCGGCATCAGGATTTCTTTGGTTTTCTGTTTGTCCATGGCAATGGCTGACGCCAGCAGACCTGAATGGGTCACGGGCAGGTCAAGCATGGCCAGCACGCCTTGAATAACGCCGTCCTCGCCACCCTTGCCGTGCAGCACATTAAATACGGCATCAGGGCGGGGGGTCAGGTTTTTAACCAGCACCTCAAGATCACGGGTGACATCAATTTCGGTCACTTTATATCCAGCGTCGCGCAGGGCCTTGGCGCAGGCAGCACCGCTGTTAAGCGATACCTCGCGCTCGGAAGACCAACCACCTTTCAAAACCGCGATATGAAGCGTCATGATTGATATCCCCTGCTTTAAAAAAAATTACGTGTTTGCCAGCGCCAGCAAATCATCATCCCCCGCCAGCGGCAGGCCGATGCGCTTGATTTCCCAACGTAACATGATGCCGCTGTGATCGGCAACCATACTGCGGATCTTCTCGCCCAGTCTTTCAAGATCTGCGGCACTGGCGTGACCCGTGTTGATCATGAAATTGGCGTGCATTTCAGACATCTGCGCCCCGCCAAGCTTAAGCCCCCGCCCGCCTGCGGCATCAATCAGCTGCCACGCTTTATGATTTTCGGGATTAGCAAAGGTCGAACCACCCGTTTTGGTGCGGATAGGCTGGCTGGCCGAGCGCGCATTTTTAATTTCCGTCATGCGCTCTTCGATGGCGCGGCGCTCGCCCTTGGCACCTTCAAAAACAGCCTCGAGGAAAATAACATCAGACGGTAGGCCGCAATGACGATAGGCAAGGCCCATATCGCCCGCTTCAACACTTATAACTTCGCCTTTGCGCGTCATATAGCTTGCGCGGATCAGGGCGTCTTTTGTCTCGCGCCCATAAGCACCCGCGTTCATGCGCAATGCCCCGCCAATACTGCCGGGGATACCCGATAAAAATTCAAGGCCGGTAATTTCACGCTCCGCACACAACAGCGCCACGTTCATATCAAGGGCGGCAGCACCAGCAGTCACGCGCAGATCTTCGCTGGCAGAAATATCGGCAAATTCACGCCCCAGTCGGATAACCACACCGGCAATCCCGCCATCGCGGATGATGATGTTTGACGCAACTCCCAGCACCGTAACGGGAATATCCGCATCAATAGCCGCCAAAAACGCGGCAAGATCGTCGCGGTCTGCAGGGCGGAACATCACCTCGGCCGGGCCACCCACACCAAACCATGTTAAATGGCCAAGAGGTGCGTTGGCGGTCAGCCTTCCGCGCACCTTGGGCAGGCGGGCCATCAGGTCGTTATTAAAGTGGACTCCGTCGCTTACGGGTCGGATGGCGGGGGGCATGCTTTCCCATTCACAGTTTTGCGGCTATCAACCGGCGTCATTGCCGCCAGTTCTTTTGGCAGGGCGGCGGCCCACTGGGTGATTGAACCCGCACCAAGGCAGATAACAAAATCACCGCTATCAACCATGTTGTTGATCATGGCACTCAGGGCCTCGGGCTTTTCAAGCACGTGAACATTTGTATGGCCTGCTTTTTTCATGGCGACAGCCAGTGTTTCGTGATTGATGCCTTCAATTGGCTTTTCGCCAGCGTTGTAAACCGGCGCGATAATCACCTCATCCGCATCCATGGCGCATTTGGCAAAATCATCAAACAGGTTTTGCAATCTTGTGTAGCGGTGCGGCTGGATCACCGCGATCAGACGGCCTTTGTGGCTAGCTTTTTTGATCGATGCCTCGCCATCAAGTGCTTCGCGACCCGCTTTCAACACAGCGGCGATTTCAACCGGATGGTGGCCGTAATCATCAATCACCCGCACGCCATTCACAATACCCGTGGTGGTAAAGCGGCGCTTGACCC